>JAQWBI010000009.1 GCA_028706475.1 Candidatus Cloacimonadota bacterium | reverse complement strand
ATGTAAAAGGTCAAATGACCGCCAATGCTTGATTAGTGTAACCTAATAGGAGAATTGATGGGACCTATTACAGAACACCATTTGATGCTGTTTCTCATCCAGTTTGCATTGCTTTTGGGGCTCTGCAAGATCGCAGGCTACCTCTTCGAGAAACTGAAGCAATCCAGTGTGACTGCAGAACTTCTGGTGGGTATAGTTTTGGGTCCTGCCATATTAGGCAAGCTTGCTCCTGGGGTGCAAAGTTATCTTTTCCCCGATGATGTAGTTCAACGCTCCATGTTGGAAGCTCTGGCGTGGTTTGGCAACTTTTTTCTGCTGATGGAGACGGGCTTGGAGATCAATTTCTCCCGTGTGTGGAAACAACGCAAAGACGCCATCAAGCTCTCCGCAATAGATCTAGTTTTGCCCATCATTCTGTGCTTTGTCCCCATCTATTTCCTGCCGGAACGCTATCTTACCGATCCCTCTCAAAGAGTGCTGTTTGCCCTGTTTATCTCTGCTATCATGACCATCAGCGCCCTCCCCGTAGCCATTCGGGGATTGAGGGATTTGAACATCCTGAAAACTGATGTGGGTTTCTTGATCCTATCTGCTCTTACTATCAACGACATAGCCGGTTGGGTGATCTTCACTATCATCCTGGGTCTTTTTGCTCACGGATCGCTGGAGATCAGCTTTATCGTCCGCTTAGTACTGCTTACACTGGCATTCACCGTCATCAGCCTGACCCTTTTGCGAAGAGTCGTGGACAAGGCTATGACCTTTATCCACAACCATATGGGAGAAAACTCCGGTCTGAAGATTACTTTTATCATGGTAGTGGGTGCCATCTTTGGCGCTGCAACCCTGAACATCGGAATTCACTCTTTATTCGGTTTCTTCATTGCTGGAACCATCCTGGGTGAAACCACTCACATCACCGAACAAGACCGCTTTGTGATGAATCGCCTAGTTTATTCTGTGTTTGTACCCATTTTCTTTGCCAACATCGGTTTACACTTGGATTTTATCGCCAATTTCGATTGGTTCCTGGTACTGGTGATCAGCGCAATTGGTATTGGAGCACGCTATTTGGCAGCATATCTTGGCTCAAAGTGGTCTGGGCAAAGCAAATCCAATCTCTCCGTGATCGCCATCAGTCATACTCCGGGCGGGCAAATGCACATTGTGGTAGCCATGCTGGCATATTCCAGCGGCCTGATCTCCGAAAAAGTACTGGTAAGCATCATTGCTGCTGCCATTATCTCAACCATCGTCTTTGGCCCCTGGCTGTCTCAAACCGTGCGTAAGTTGAAACGAAGCATTTTTGACATCCTGTTTGACGAAGACGATGTATATATCGATTCAGAAAGCAGCACCCGCGATGAGATGCTGCGCTACATGAGCAGTATCGTGGCTCGAAAAACCAAGATCAGCCGGGACACCATTTATCACGAGATAAAACTGCGGGAAGAACAGATGAGCACAGCCATGGGAGGCTCAATTGCCATTCCCCACGCCCGCTTGGAAAACCTGGAGAAATCCTTTGTATTCGCTTTTCATACCAGACAAGGCCTGGAATGGGACAGTCCTGACGGCAACTTGGTGCGTTTAATAGTGTTGGTCATCACTCCCAAAGAATCTCCCAATGCCCAGCTACAGATACTTCAAGGCATCGCTGGCGCCATGCAGGATCACCAGAAAGCCCGTAACCTGGTAACCAGTAGAGACCGCCGCTTTGTGTGGGCAACCATCCGCAGCGAGTTGAACGCCTGTCAGCAATGTAATGTGGAGGTTTGACAATAATCATCCAAGCATCCTGATCGGCATTTTTTTACATGTACGAGCGAAAAAGAATATAAAGATCTATTCAAAGACAGGTCAAGATAGCAGATAGTAATGCTTGGAGATTATATTGTAGGTTGATACTTCCGGACAAAATAATGGCATCCCGTAGGGGAATCGAACCCCTGTTGCATGACTGAGAATCACGAGTCCTAGGCCACTAGACGAACGGGACGCAATAAAAAAGGCGCAGACGCACCTTAGCTCTATATATATTTGGCGACCCCTAGGGGAATCGAACCCCTCTTGCAAGAATGAAAATCTTGAGTCCTGACCGATAGACGAAGGGGTCGCAAATATTTGGTGATCCAGGATGGACTCGAACCATCGACTCTCTGCTTAAAAGGCAGATACTCTACCACTGAGTTACTGGACCCATTTTTAAATATGTTTTTCCAAACTTTTTTAGCGGCGTTTTTTTGTCAAGCATTTAGTATTCTCAAACCAAAAATAACTGGATGCACTGTATCTTATACCTTATCGTAACTTCAATGATGATCTAGTTCTCATCACAATACCTGTATGAACCAAGATCAAGGCATGATGATGGATATACGGTGCCACAAGGCGTGATCATCCATAGCCTCAATCTACATCACCTGTAATGCAAGGTGGTTTCGGTTACGACCGGAGCTTAGTCCTACTGCATAAACTCACTGTGATTCTGCTGTCTTCAGCTTTAGCAGTCTCCCCAAGGATCCCCCAATCCAGACTGTGTTTTCATCCACCGCACAGATAGTTTTGAACATTACAGATCCAAGAAGGTTGTAGTTCATTGTCCAGGAAAGGCCGTCATTCGTGGAGCTGTAAATGGACCCATAATCACCTACAAACCACATCTTGGAGCTTCCTGGAGCGGCACAGATTTCGTTTATGGTATAGTCACACAAGTGTTTGATCAGACTCCATGTTTGTCCCATGTCTTCCGTGCGATACACTTTCCCATCGCCTGTATCACTGTCCTCTCCGACCACCCACATGAATCCGGGTTCCCGGTAAAAGTATCCATAGTACTCGTGGTTAGTGTTCAAGCCCGTCGTCCAGGTTTCACCGCCGTCATTGCTGATGCGTAAACCCTGACCAAACATTATTATAGTAGATCCTTGTGCCCAGATTTCATTAAAACACAAGGTACCCTCATTACGTATCTGTGTCCAACTTTCTCCACCATCTGTGGTCTTGATCACAGCTCCGTAAATAGATACCAGATAGCCTGTTGAAGTGTCTTCAAAGTAAACGCCGCTGAACTGTTCGCTTTCGACAGTGCCGGCATCAATCAACTGCCAACTTCTGCCGCCGCTGGTGGTACGGAGCACTGTGTTCTGACTACCTACAATCCAACCAGTATTGGTATCCAGCCAAAACATATCTGACAAGTACGAATTGGTTCCAGTATTAACGTCGAACCAGGTCATTCCGCCATCAATGCTTTGTTTTACCTGCCCATTACTACCACAGAGCCAGCCATTATTAGCATCATGAAAGTGAATACTGTTGATGGTAAAATTCTGTCCCAGATCAATAACGTCCCAGTGCATTGGTAACATCGTGAAGCTGATCTCATTTCCCCAAACTTCTCCATGCTCATTCTTGGCATAAGACCTCACGTATACTTTCGCTCCCGGTTCCAGTCCGTAGAGAGTGTGAGACATGGTATAGGGATACTCATCATAGTATGGATCGAGGTCATAATGGTCTCCACTAAGATCAGGATTGGGATTTTCACCCCAGCATAGGGCCAGCTCGGTAAGAGGTGAATCGCCCGGAGAGATAATTTTGATACTTATATTCGGAATGCCAAGCTCTATCTGAGACACAGGAAGGGTTTCGATAACCGGCAAGCCTTTATTGGGATCGGTGCCGCTATCCCCGCAAGCCGTCAATAAAAGCAAAACAAAACAAGCGAAACAAATAACTGTTCTTTTCATAGTCTCCTCAATCTGTAGTAAACACAGTTTTTCCCATAGGATTATTCAGAGAGAATATGTCAAGCAACAATTTGTCTACTCACATCCCCTCCATTATCCAAAACATAGATTTGAGTCCTTACGAAACTCCAGTTCACATCACCAAAGCTTGTATAAACGAGGTCACAGAAACTTATAAGCTGATATCTCACATCCATCTAAAGCTCTACCTGAGCAGTTTCCAAGCCGCACTCAGGATGTCTTTGAGAGACCCTTGGGATGCGTAGTCGGGGTAAGCCAGACAGGGATACTGTAGGACTCTTCCACTTCGAGGGAATCCATTTCGCTAAATCAGCACAGTACAAACAGCTACAATGCTAGTGAATCGTCAAGGTACGAATGTCGTTTGTCTACTGGACCGTTAAACTCGAACTTGGCAGATAATCTACCAAACGGTTCAAAAGCTTTATTCCTCCTCTGGTTTATCGATACTTGAACCTGATATTATCGGGTTATCATCGAGTGAACACAGGATGATAACGGCTTGATATCAGCTTCAACACTGCATAGGGCAAAGGGAATGAGGAGCATGATTCAAAAGCTCCCTTAGGTCGTTGTGGCAACTCGCAGATTACCACACCATGCTTGACATGACACTAGTGAATCGGGACGTTTACGGGGCTTTCCCCCAGGATATTGCCGATATAATCAGTGGTATCCGCAGCAATGTGAAAAGTATGATTGTCACTTGTTATCACGTTGCTTTGGGGAATGCTTTCACTCAATATGCGCATTCTAATCCGGAGGCTATCACGCGTTACCAGCGGTTCGTCCTCTACCGGTTCGCTTTGCTGAGGCTTATCTTCCCTGCTAAAGAAATCCGGTGTTTTGAGCCAACCCTGCCGATATCCCTGAAATAGGATTGAGCCCAAAATAGCCACAATAACCACTATTCCCACAGTCCAGAGGAAGTTTGTGGAGAGCATTATCTTCTTTTCTTTCACTACTTTGCTGGGCTTGAACTCCTTTTTGGTGTTTGCCGGCATCATCACCCGGAATTCCTGCATCACGGCGTCCAAATCGGCTTCCAGATAGCGGGCATAGTTGTAAACCAATACTTTTACAAAGCCATAATGACCCAAGTCGAACAGCCGGTTTTCTTCTAATGCGCGAATCTGAGCTTCTCCGATGCGGATATCCTCCCAGATTTGGGCATAGTCTATCCCCTTGGCTTTTCTGGTCTCCTGAAGATACTTGCCTAGATTTTCCATGGATAGCTTCCCCGAAAGGACTCCGCAACCGTACCGGAAAGCAGGAGGCTGCCGTCACAAAGGTAATCAATCTGCAGCTCACCGCCCGGAACTTCCACATCCACTTTGCTATCGAGAATACCGCGCTGGATGCCAGCAAAAACCGAGGATGCGGCTCCGGTTCCACATGCCAAAGTAGGTCCGCAGGCATGTTCCCATATCTTCATCTGAATTCTGGCTCGGTTGCACACCTTGATAAAATGAGCATTTACGGGCTTTTCGAAGGCAGGATGGTTTTCCAGTATAGTGCCATATTTCAGATGAGGATCGTCCTCCAGGCTATCTACAAACACCACATAATGCGGATTACCGATGTTCACAAGGTCACCGGTAAATTGCTCCACTGGATAGCCCTTGCGTAGTAGCCTGGCTTTACCCAGATTCACCGTAACCTTCTCCCCATCTCGCCGGGCATGCTTTAATCCGGAATCGGTAAGGATATCCAAGTCGCAATTACCGGTTTTTTGCATCATCAGAGAAGACACACAGCGCAGAGCGCTGCCACACATTTCCGCTAAAGACCCGTCGTTATTGAAGATTGTCATCCGGGCGTCTGCTTCCAGGCATGGAGACATTAGCACCAAACCATCGGCTCCCACTCCAAAATGACGCTCGCAGACAGCAATAGCCAAAGCATGAAAATCGACCTCAGATAATGATTGTTCAAAAACATCCAACACTACAAAGTCATTGCCCTGAGCTTGCATCTTGATGAAAGGGATCAGCATAGTATATCCGCTATCAGATCCTTAAAGTTAAATACACCTTTTTTCCCGGCAATCCATTTTGCCGCCTGTAAAGCACCCAAAGCGAAGGTTGCACGGGATCGCACTACGTGGCTTAGCTCAATGGTATCTGCCTCGCTGTCGAAAGCCAAGACATGAGTCCCAGGTATCTTTCCGCCCCGCATACTGGCAAAATGAAGCTCATCTGCTTCCGGGCGCCGTTCCAGCCTGTCCCAAACCACCTTGCTCTTGCGGGAGCTATTATCCAGGATCAGTTTCGCCAATTCCACCGCCGTGCCGGAAGGGCTATCCGCTTTCTGAGCATGATGTTGCTCCCATGCCAGAAGGTCGTAATCGTCAAATTTGTCCATCAGCTTCACTGCATCTGCGATCAATCTGGAAAACAGGTTCATCCCCAAAGAGAAGTTTGCGCCATAAACCATGCCGATGCCGCTGGCTTTTGCTTTTTCCATGATGCGAGGCAATTCCTGATGCCACCCAGTGGTACCGATCACACAGGTCTGCCTCAGTTTGATCAGCCGTTCCAAATTGTTCAACACCACGGATGGATGGCTGAATTCGATGGCAACATCTGCGTTATTCAGGCTTTCCGGGCTTATTTCTCGCACAGCGCCATCCCAGGCTGGATCGATAATACCTACTACTTCAAAGCCCTTGTCCGGAGCCAACTGATGGAGCATTCTGCCCATCTTGCCATAACCGATCAGGCAGATTGTGTTCATTGTTTAGCCTTCGCTATATACACGTACCAATTCCTCGATGAAGGCAGTACCCTTTAGCAACTGGTCGGTTTTTATGTTTTCATGAACTGTGTGAACTTTATCCATCCCCGTTCCGGTAATGACCATCGGGAGACCCGTGGCAAAGATGATGTTAGCATCGCTGCCGCCGCCGCCAACTGTAGGTTGGCAGGAGATATTCAGCTTTTGCAAGGCTTTTTTGGTCAAGATTACTATGGGATCGTTTTCGCCCACTCTGAAGGCTTCGTACTCTTTTTCGCAAGTATATTCCAGCCGAGCACCCTGCTCCGCATACCGTGCTATGGTGCTCTCCAGGGCATGATGGATATCTTTACATACACGTTCTAATTTTCCAGGATTGTGGCTGCGAGCTTCACCATAGAGGAAAACCTTGTTGGGAACCACATTCGTGGCTTCACCGCCATTGATAATACCCAGATTGCAGGTGGTCTCAAAATCTATCCTGCCCATGGGCATGGCGGCAATGGCTTCAGAAGCTATCCGGATGGCATTCAACCCTTTTTCCGGTTCGACTCCCGCATGAGCCTCCACACCGTGAACAACCGCTTTATACGAGTTCTGTGCAGGAGCGCCGATCAAAAGCTCGCCAACCTGATGAGAATCCAAGGCAAAACCAAAGGCAGATTTTAGGCGGCTCTTGTCGAAACCTTTGGCCCCCAAAAGACCGATTTCCTCGCTAACGGTAAAGAGAATCTCCACCGGAGCATGATCCATGCCGCTTTCAACAATACGCTTTAGACCTATGATTATCTCCGCTACGCCGGATTTATCATCGCTGCCCAGGATGGTAATTCCGTCGCTGTAGATTGTTCCATTCTCAATTCTTGGTTTTACTCCGTTTCCGGGCTTTACTGTATCCAAGTGAGCGCAGAATAAAATTGGAGGTTTATCTATGTTTCCGGGAAGATATGCATAGATGTTTCCGGCATTTCCCCCCGTCTTTTTGTGGCAATCGTCTTCTTCTACTTTTGCACCAATGCTTTCCAGATCCTTTTTGACTGTGTCTGCCATTGCCCTCTCATTCAGTGATTCGCTATCAATGCGCACCAATTGCATAAAATAGCTGATAACATCATTTTGCATTGCGGACCTCGTTCCAGTTTTCAATTTTTTGCAATATTGTGAGTCCCTCAGATTTGTCAACTGCAAATCTTCACTGAGGCGATTAACTTACTTTTTTACTATATTTCTTACACTTCGCTGTTTTCTGATTATGTTAACTGGTATAGTCTAAATGCTGCTAATGATGGAATCATCCTTTCCTTTGGGGCAATTGCCGCGATCGCTCGACTGGGAGTACAGACCACATCTTTAGTAGCCATCTTCGGTGCTGCTACTCTAGACGGCGGTCTTGAGTTTGTGTCGGAACTGAAGAAGCAGATCGATGCCCCATTACAATCCACTTTTTGCGGCAGGTTTTAAGTGTATCAAGCATTCTTTAATTCAAAAGAAGACGATCTGCCAACCGATGATTGGAAATCCCCGGACATGGTGTGGAAAAATACACTAACTACCAAACCCTTTGGATTGATCAGCGCAAACCTGCTATTTGAAATGCGCTACGACAAAGAACAAGTACACGAAATGCAATGGAAACAAATGCTGGGTCTTGGCCCTAGCTATAATTTATTCTAAACGTCCACTATTACACCGGAGCTTCGGAAAGCTCCGATACAATCGGAATCCTCCATTACGGTGGGACAAGTACCCATAGCCCCGATGAATTTCACGAAATGCAGATATTCATTGACAGAATGGGTACTGACGCAAAGCATAGCAGAATAATTGTTACATACATTAGTTACAGGACACGGGAGTAGTCCAAATGCTGGAAATCGACATCAAACGTCTATATTACGGCGATAAAACGCTGCTATCTGACATCAGGCTCAGTGTGAAAGTATCGGAACGGATTCTGATCGTGGGACCTACAGGTGTGGGTAAAAGTTCATTGTTGAACACTTTGAATCTGATGAATCAGAATTATGAAGGCAGCATTCTGTACGAAGGCAAAGATCTTCGGGAGTACCCTCCTTTTGAGCTACGCAGCCAAATCTGCATGGTGATGCAAGAGCCCTATCTGGGTGAAGGAACCGTGCAGGATATATTGCTGGAACCGCTGTGGTTCCACTCCAACCGATCCCACAGAAGCGAGGAGCGCAGAGAGCGTATGTTGGGTCTGTTTCAGAACTTTCGTTTGCCTGAAAGCCATCTTACAAAGCAAGCCGAACAGCTATCCGGCGGAGAGAAGCAGCGAATTGCCCTGGTGAGAACCTTGCTGTTGAATCCCAAGATACTTTTGCTGGACGAAATTAGCTCTGCTTTGGATCAGAATACGTCCGGGATTATCTCGGACTGCATATTCAAGCACTATCCCGGCGCAGTAATTGCGATCTCCCACGATCCATTGTGGCATGCCCGTTGGGACCGAAACTGGACTTTGAAAGACGGCATGGTCATCGATAACAAGGAGCTGTGAATGGATATCTCATATCTTGGATTAGGATTTGCCCTGCTGCTTTTGATCTTCCCGATCCTGATCTTTATTCAGTTGAAATTGAAGCTGATCGGTCAGCTTTTCAGTTCCTTCGGCAGAATGATTGTACAATTGAGCTTGATGGGAGTCTGGCTGGAATTCCTCTTCACTCAAAGGATCTCCTGGCTCACACTGCTGTGGATGCTGGTAATGGTCTCAAACGCAGTTTTCACCTTGCGAAGTAGGCTCAAATTTCAGCGTCGCATCTTGTTACCCATCTTTGCTACCGCACTGTTAAGCACCAGTTTAGTGGTGATGCCATGGATCCTGATCATGGTGATTCGCCCCGAACCCATTTTCTCTCCGGAGTTCGCCATCCCCATTTACGGTATGATTCTGGGCAACAGCATGAACAGCTTGGCTTTGGCTATGGAGCGTTTTGAAAGCGGACTTACCGACAACTGGAAGGCATATTACACCCGCCTTAGTCTGGGAGCGACACTCTGGGAAGCAGCTTTGCCTACCTTTCGCAAGGCTATGCATGCTTCCTTATTGCCGCAATTGCTTTCTGTAGCCTCCATGGGCGTCGTTAGTCTTCCTGGGATGATGACCGGCCAGATCCTGGGAGGAGCTTCACCCTTGGTGGCCATCAAGTATCAGATGATGATAATGATTGCCATTTTCAGCGGAGTCTGCCTCACAGATTATCTGGGCATCAGGCTTTACTTACGCAAGCGTTTCGATAAATACTATCTGCCCCTGGAGGAAATATGACAAGCACAATCAAACTTCCCGCTCCCACTCACATGGCTGTGGTCTCCACTATCAAAAATAACCGTTCCAGTCTGCGGCCAATGACCATGATCAACCAAAATGGCAGGCTTTATTTTGCTACCGGCAGTCAAGATGCCAAAGTAGCTCAGATCAAAGCTAATCCACAGGTGGAGTGTCTTGTGTTGCAAAGTGATGCGCGGGGTAACGGTTACTTTCGGATCGCCGGCAATCTGGAGATTATTACAGACCTCTCCGTAAAGAAATCCGTAGCGGATTTTGCCCCCTTTATTTATCAATATTGGAAGGACGCTTCCGATGCAGACTATGTGTTGTACGAACTTTTCGTAGATAGCTGTCGCTATTTGGATCCTGGAGCAAACTGGGAAACAAGAGTGTAAGTAAGGCTGTGTTATATCTTATCTTGAGCGTTCTGTGCTCGGTGTTGATCGCGAACTTTCTAATGCTGTTGGGTCGCAGAGAATCGCTGTATATGATGCCGGTATTTTGGGGCAACTACTTCGTAGCGGCACTGTCTAGCGCTAACCGCCTGCATCCCGGTGTTATCCTAGCTTTTGACATCAACAGCAAGCGAAGCCCTGGAATACTTTCGCTTCAACAATTGCCCTGATCTCCTGATCACAGATATCGTAATGCTTGGGATGAACGGTATGGAATTGGTGGAGGAAGTCAAGAAACTGCAGCCTGCTCAAAAGATCCTGGTTATGTCTGGATACACTGATGACATAGTCCTTAGTAATGGTCTACTGGGAAACACAATACCCTTCATACCCAAACCATTTACTGCCAGCCAGATCAGTCCCGTTATACGCCAAATCCTGGATCAATAGAGTGTTACCTTGCATCCATCAGCGGTAGCTTCTAGTGTCATGTCAAGCTTGGAGTACCACAACGACCAAAGGGAGCTTTTGAATCATTCTCCTCATTCCCTTTGTTCTATGCAGTGTTGAAGCTGATATCAAGCCGTTATCATCCTGTGTTCACTCGATGATAACCCGATAATATCAGGTTCAAGTATCGATAATCCAGAGGAGGAATAAAGCTGTTGAACCGGTCGGTGGATTATCTGCCAAATTGTAGTATGGCAGCCCAGTAGAAAACGACATTCGTACCTTGACGAGTCACTAGTGCTCCATGGCAATTAGCCTTAGATTCTTACCAAATCTGTCTCAAAACAGGTATCTATGTGCAGGAAAATGGCATATATAGGGGTATTACTGTCAAAGCTCTTTCGTGATGCCTTCAAATACTGTGCCTCAATGATAACCCGGTCTGTCACCAGTCATGAATGGTCAAGACGTAGATAGTTAAGCGGAAAACGGGAATTTTGGCTTGACAAAAAAGTGACCTTGCGTTCCTTATTCCAAAATACAAACATTCCTTGAGGATCGAGCTAATATGTTGTCTCATAATATAATTAAGCCCATACTATAGATGGAGGAAAGATGCAAAGAATAGTAATGATGGTCGTGATCTGCCTGGCACTGCTGGTAGCAGCCTGCGGTCCCAGTGTAAAGGTTCAGCGCGTACCCACCGATACCGTTGCCGATTTGAGTGGGAAATGGAATTCTACAGACAGCCGCCTTGTGGCAGAAGAAATGATCCGGGACGTTGTGTCCCGCCCCTGGTTGAGCACTTTTCAACAACAACACGGTCGCAGCCCGGTTGTGATTATCGGCACCATGCGAAATCTTTCAAGTGAACATATCGAGATGGGCACCTTTGTGAGCGACATCTCACGCGAGCTTATCAACAGCGGAGCCGTACGCTTTGTAGCGTCAAAAGATATGCGCGACGAAGTGCGTGACGAACGCACCGATCAGCAGTATTTCGCGTCTGAAGAGACTGCCAAGAGAATGGCGCAAGAATTGGGGGCAGATTACATGCTGAAAGGTACCTTGAAGACCATCATGGACAGCGTGGACCGCACCTCAGCCAAATACTATCAGGTAGATTTGGAACTCATCGATGTGGAAACCACGGAAACGGTCTGGATAGGTAATAAAGAGATCATGAAGCTCGTTGAGCGCAATCGCTTTAAATAAGTAGCAGTAAATGAGCCCGGTAAACAAGCGGAACAGCTCTGTTCGCAGGATCCTTGTGCGGATTCTGCCAATGCTTGTTGCTGTTTTATTCTGCTCCTGTGCGGCAAACATCACATCCTATCGTACACGGATGGATCTGGATAAGGCATTAGCCGCTAGGGATATTTCAAAAGCTCTCTCAATAGTGGAGAAGCCCGGCATGTACAAGCAAAAAGAGCGCTTGCTATATTATCTCGATGCCGGAATGCTCCACCATTATCAAGGTAATTGGCAGCAGAGCAATGAACTGCTGCAGCAAGCGGAAGATGCCATCCAAGAGCTCTATACCAAAAGTGTGATCAGAGCTACCGGTTCCATGGTCTTGAACGATCCCACCCTGGAGTATTCCGGGGAAGACTACGAAGACATCTATATCAACGTGTTTAAGGCCATCAACTACCTGGAACTGGGCAATCGTGACGCAGCGATGGTGGAAGTACGTCGTGTGGACGATAAATTGAGCTTGCTGGAGCAGAAGTATGCGCGTCTCGCCAAAGAGATGGGCACGGAGAGTAAAGCCAAAGTAAAGCTGAAAAGCTCTCGCGGTCGCTTCCATTCCTCAGCTCTGGCACGCTACATCAGTATGTTGATGTACGATGCCAACGGGCAAATGGACGACGCCCGCATCGATTATGATAACGTGCTTTATGCCTTCAAAAGCCAACCGGAGTTATATCCCTTTCCAGCTCCGGCACTCATCCATCCCCAAGACACGGCAAAGGGCAATGTGTTGCGTGTAATCAGCTTTGTAAACCGAGGGCCTTATAAGAGTCCTCTGGAAATGCAT
Organism: Candidatus Cloacimonadota bacterium; assembly: GCA_028706475.1. Classification (NCBI taxonomy): domain Bacteria; kingdom Pseudomonadati; phylum Candidatus Cloacimonadota; species Candidatus Cloacimonadota bacterium. The sequence continues at coordinate 45,320 of JAQWBI010000009.1, read as the reverse complement.
ATCCACACATCAAAAGACCTCTTGATCCTGGGTACGGTAGGACAGACATCCGACCTGGACGTGATCCCCTGGGAAGGCATAGACGAAGGCTACTACTTCAAGTTTTCCATCCCCACATTGGAAGAACGCAGTGCCAAGGTAGCCAGAGTGGATGTGGTTCTCTCTGATGGCAGACGCCAAAGCCTGAACAAGCTGGAAGACATGAGTCTGGTAGCACGCAAGAGCTTTGAACTCAAAGAGCCAATGATCATTCTCAAAAGCGCCAGCCGTACTGTTCTGAAGGGGCTCGCAGCCAAAGAAGCAAAGAAGAAAGCCCAAGAAAAATCTTCGGACCTTGGTGCAACTCTGCTTGGCCTGGTTGCTGATGCTGCGGTGTTCCTCAGTGAAGACGCCGATCTGAGGATATCTCAGTTCTTTCCCTCCGAAGCTTTAATTACGGAACTGGTTGTTCCGGAAGGTGAACAGAGTCTGCGCCTGGAATACTTCTCGCCCCAAGGCAAGCTGGTGCACAGCGAGACCCGCAATCTGGACATCGCCCCCAATCAGCCCAATCTGATTTGTTCATGGTATTTTTAAGTAAGCATAACTAATAAATGGAGTAACGATGGAAATTCGTAAACTGGACCAGATGTTTGACATTCTGGGAACTCGTACTAAACAACGTCTTGTTGCAGCATGGGCAATAGACACTCACACTATTATGGCTGTTTCTGAAGCAGTAAAAATGGGCATCATCGAAGGCACCCTGGTGGGTGATGAGGCAAAGATCAAGGCAGTATGCAATGAACACGGCATCGATGCCGGCACCATCAAGATCGTGCATAGCGACAACGATCTTGCCGCAACCGCTTTAGCAGTGGATTTAATCAACAAAGGTGAGGGTGATTTCCTGATGAAGGGGCTGCTCTCTACAGACCGCTATATGCGGGCCATCCTGGATAAAGAAAAGGGACTAATGGATCCGGGCTCAATCCTTTCCCACGTGACTGTTGCTGAGCCCAGAAACTATCATAAACTGCTCATTTTCGGTGATGTGGCGATCATCCCCCTGCCCGATCTGGCACAGAAAGTCACCATTACTAATTACCTGATCAGAACCGCTCACTTTCTGGGTATAGACAATCCCAAAGTAGGGCTTTTGGCGGCCAGTGAACAGACCTTGCCGAAGATCCCTTCCTGTGCTGATGCAGCCATCATCTCGAAGATGGCGCAACGTGGCCAGATCAAAGGCGCAACCATCGAAGGCCCTTTGGGTATGGACTTGATCATCGACAAAGAAAGCGCACAAATAAAAGGCATGAAGAGTGATGTCTGCGGAGATGCGGATTGCATTCTTTTCCCAAACATAGAGTCTGGAAACGCCTTCTACAAGACCGTGGTAAAGCTGCTGAAGAGCGAGCTTTGCGCCGTAGTGATGGGCGCCAGAGTCCCCTGCGTGCTCACATCCCGCGGCGATAGCGAGCGCAGCAAACTATATTCCATTGCCCTGGCGGCGATGCTGGCATACAGCTCATGAAATCCCTGAACGAAATAGCTGCAAAGGCACAATCTCTGTCCCAAAAAGTACGGATTGCCGTGGCCATGGCTGAAGACGCCAATACCATCGGCGCCATCTGCAGAGCGGCTTCCGAAGGCTTTGTATACCCCATTTTGATCGGCAGTAAAGCCCGCATCACAGAGCTTTTGAACCCCTTCTCCATCAAAGCGGATGCTTATAGTATCATAGACTTGCCGGAAATGGATTTGGCGACCCGTGAAGCCGTTCGCATGGTGAAGACCGGAGCTGCGGATGTCTTGATGAAAGGCCTGGTAGGCACAGACAATTTCCTACGCGAAGTGCTTTCCAAAGAACGCGGCTTGCTACCACCAAAAGCTATAATGAGCTACACTTGCGCTCTGGAGCTGCCCAAATACCACAAACTGCTCCTGATCTCTGATACTGCCGTTTTGCCGTGTCCGGATCTTGATCAAAAGATTGCCATGGTAAATTACAGTGTGAAGATGGCGCATACTTTGGGCATAGAATGTCCTAAAGTTGCCCTGATCACCGCCACGGAAAAGGTCTCTGCCTCCATGCCGAATACGATTGACTACGCCTTGATCTGCAAGATGGCAGAACGCGGACAGATCAAAGGATGCGTTATCGATGGCCCCATGGACGTTTTTTTGGCCTGCGATCCTGCAGCCGGAGAGATCAAGGGCGTACAAAGCCTCGTCGACGGCGATGCCGACATCCTGATCTTCCCCAATCTGGAGACAGCCAACGCCTTCTACAAGGGTTTGATGCTCTTTGCCGAAGGTGAACTCGCCGGATTGATCCAGGGAACCACAAAGCCCGTAGTGGTGATGAGCCGCAGTGAGAGCGAAAACTCCAAATACTATTGCATAGCCCTCAGTTGTCTGATGGCGGAGGAACGATGAAACTGGCAATAGCCGCCGATCATGCCGGATTCTCTTTGAAAGAAGAGATAAAACTGGCCTTCCAGCAACACGAGTTTATCGATTTTGGTACTCACAGTACAGACAGCATGGATTACCCCGATACCGGCTACCCCGCGGCTAAAGCGGTTGCTTCCGGCGAGTGCGAGATGGGCATCCTGATCTGTGGCAGCGGAATCGGTATGAGCATCACTGCAAACAAAGTACCCGGTATACGGGCAGCTCTATGCTCTATCACAGATGTAGCAAGGCTTTCCCGTATGCACAACAATGCCAATGTATTGGTTTTGGCAGGACGTTTCACCGCCACTGCTTACGCCATCGAGATTGTACAAACTTGGTTAGAAACTCCCTATTCCGGGGGCAGACACGAAAACAGAATAAATAAAATACATCAAGGAGAAAGGAAGTGAAACACATCCAAAAACAGGATCCCGAAGTATTTGCCGCTATCTCCAAAGAGCTGTGCCGGCAACAGGATAATCTGGAGCTGATTGCCAGCGAAAACTTTACCTCACTAGCAGTTATGGAAGCCCAAGGCAGTATTCTTACAAACAAGTATGCCGAGGGATACCCCTACCGCTGGAGCAAAAAGACCGGCAAAGTAAACTATAGTCTATACGGACGTTACTATGGCGGTTGCGAATTCATCGATGAAGTTGAGCGCCTGGCCATCGAACGCGCCAAACAACTCTTTGGTGCCGAACATGCTAACGTGCAACCCCACAGCGGTTCGCAAGCCAATATGGCCGCGTATTTCGCTCTGGTTCAGCCCGGTGATACAGTTCTGGCTCTGGAACTGGCTCACGGTGGCCATCTCACTCATGGCCACCCGCTATCCTTCAGCGGTCAGCTTTACAACGTGATCCATTACAATGTGAACAAAGATACCCAACAGTTCGACTATGAAGAAATCGAACGCCTGGCTAGGGAACACAAACCAAAGATGATCCTTACCGGAGCTTCAGCATACCCCCGCAAGATCGATTTTGCCCGCTTCCGCCAAATCGCTGACATGGTAGGAGCCAAATTCATGGTAGATATGGCTCACATCGCCGGATTAGTGGCTGCCGGTCTGCATGAAAATCCCGTCCCATATGCCGACGTTGTAACTTCCACAACCCACAAAACCCTGCGCGGTCCACGTGCCGGCCTCATCCTCTGTAAAGAAGAATATGCCAAAGAGATCGACGGTAAGGTGTTCCCCGGCATCCAGGGTGGCCCTCTGATGCACGCTATAGCCGCAAAAGCCGTAGCCTTTGGTGAAGCGCTGAGCCCAGACTTCAAATCCTACATGAAAAAGGTGGTGGACAATGCCACAGCTTTGGCTAGTGCTCTGAAGGCAGAAGGCTTTGACCTCGTCTCCGGCGGCACCGACACTCACCTGATGCTGATTGATCTAGGCCCAGAAGAAAAGGGCGGTCCCAGCGGGAAAAAGATGGAAGAAGCCTTGGATCTGGCAGGAATCACTGCCAACAAGAACACAGTCCCCTTCGATACCCGCAGCCCCTTTGTGGCATCCGGTATCCGCTTGGGTACACCTTCCGTAACCACTCGCGGTATGGGCGAAAACGAGATGAAGACCATCGCCGCCCTCATCCGCAGAGTCCGCGACAATTTCGAAAACGAAGAAGAACTGGCCAAGATCAAAGCGGAAGTACGCACACTTACAGCCAGATTCCCGCTCTATCCTGAACTGAACGCATAAACACTCTATTCACCGGCACCCTACAGACTTATGAGTGCCGGCAGCTATGGGGCAGCCCGTGGAATCCCACATTCCACGGGCATAGTCCCAACTATTTGGGAGCAAATGATATGGAATACATTATAATAGGTCTATTGGCCATCAGCATAATCCTAATGACAATCATACTCCGACGCCTACCCCAGGATCAGAAGCAAGAACTTACGCTTCTAAAGGCAGAACTGGAGATGCTTTCCCGCACCTTGAAAGACGAAAGCCACAGCCTCAGGCAAGACCTTCTAAAGCTGAATACAGACAATCGCCTCGAGCTTGCTTCCCAGATCAAAAACTTCAGCGACAGCCAATTGAAAATCGCCGGAGATTCCCGCACAGAACTGAGTACGAGCCTTTCCGCCTTGAGCAAACTGATGAATGAAGATTCCGCCAAAAACCGCGCCGAACTTGGGAAATCCCTGGATAATCTCACCGAAAGCTTGAGCAAAAAGTTCGGTGATCTCAGCAACCTGAGTAGTGAACAATCCGAAAAGCTCAAAAAGAGCGTAGAAGACCGTCTGGAGATGATCCGCAACGGTAATGAGAACAAGCTGGAGGAGATGCGCAAGACCGTGGATGAAAAGCTGCACGCATCGCTGGAAAAGCGCTTGGGAGAATCCTTTAACCAAGTAAGCAAACAGCTGGAAGCCGTTCATAAAGGCTTGGGGGAAATGCGCAATCTTGCCACCGGCGTGGGGGACTTGAAGAAAGCTCTGATCGGAGTGAAAACCCGCGGTGTATTGGGCGAATTGCAACTGGAAAACATCCTGGAAGATATCCTCACTACCGGGCAGTATGAAAAGAACTACAAACCCAATAAACGCAGTGATGCTATGGTAGAATTTGCCATTGCCCTACCCGGCAGAGACGACGATAACAGCAGAGTGTATCTGCCCATCGACGCCAAGTTTCCAATCGAAGATTATCATAAGCTGGTGGATGCATATGAAAGCGGAAATGTGGACAGCATCAGCATCTATCAAAAAGCGGTTGTCAATCGCATTAAAAGCAGTGCTAAAGACATCCGGGACAAATACATCAATCCCCCGGTCACTACAGATTTTGCCCTACTTTTCTTACCTTTCGAGAGTCTATATGCCGAAGTCCTGCGCATCCCCGGTCTCTTCGAACTGATTATGCGGGATTACTCTGTGATACTTTGCGGTCCCACCACCATTTCCGCTCTGCTGAACAGTCTGCAAGTGGGCTTCAAAACCCTGGCCATCCAAAAGAAAAGCAGCGAAGTGTGGAAGACCCTGGCAGAGGTCAAAAAGCAATTTGGGCTCTTTGGAGAGGTCTTGGATAAAACCCGCAAAAAGATCGATGAAGCCGGTCGTGAACTGGATAACGCCAGCCATCGCAGCCGCCAGATCGTGAAGAAACTGCGCAACGTGGAAGAATTGCCCGAAAGCAGCAAGCCAGCTTTGAGCGAGCTTGTATATGATGTCGATGATGAGGACGAAGCCTAAGCGCATCTCAGAACAAAGACAAAGGCTTCTAATCCTTTTGGCAATAATAATTTTGCCCTGCTTGGCCGGAACAAGCGGCATGGTTCCCACAGAAGTAGAAGATGTCCCGATTTCCAGCCCGGCACCTGCTGTGGAACCAGTCTCAAAATCACTGCTTATGGGCAGGTTCAAACCCGCGGAGAATACCGATTTTGAGCTCATCCACAGTTACAACTATTATCCCGGAATGTATCTGCATAAACGCACAAAGGCAGCGCTGGATTCGTTGGTTGCTGCTGCCGCAAGGGACGATATCTTTTTAAATCTGGTCTCCGCTACCTGGAGTTTCGATCTCCAAAAGACTATCTGGGAACGAAAGATCAAACTGCATGGTGGACAACACTTTGAGAGCTTGGATGAGGATCGCAAACGAAGTATCATCACAGAGATCCTCAAAAGTTCATCCATGCCTACCACATCCCGCCATCACTGGGGCACAGATGTAGATTTCTGCTCAGTTGAGCTCTCTTTTTGGGATAGTCCCATTGGCAAACGAAACTTACAATGGCTACAAAACAACGCCACAAGCTATGGATTTAATATAGTTTACAGCTCTGATCGAGAAGGTGGCTATAGCTATGAACCCTGGCATTGGACTTATCTTCCCCTATCCCGCCATTATTTGCAAGAATATCTCAGACAGGTAAGTTACGATGACATCACGGGTTTTACCGGAGCGGAGTTTGCTCGGGATTTCGATGTTATCAACGAATATGTGGCAAATGTGTCGCCTTCCCTCCTACCTTAGTTTCCTTTAACCAACTCATCTCTCAGCTTCGCCACTGGAAAGATCCCCTGAAGATAACCCTGTGCCGAAGCTGATATCAAGCCGTTATAATGCAGTGGTCACTCGATGATAACCCGATTATAACTGCTTCATATCCCGATGAAACAGAGAGGTTGAAGGTGGGAAGAACCGTACACAGTGACCTCTGAGGTATACATTAATATACATAAGGTCAATTGCACTCCAATAGCATTATCCGAGTTCAACCGCGTATTGGACTAGTATTCACCGTTCCACAACTAAACAGGCGGATGAGTATCCGCCTGAATTGTAACCAAATTGGGTTTTTGAAACAGTATCAAGAATACTTCGAGGTTACATCCTCCATGCCTGGTAAGCTGAAAACCTTGAATTGATCTACTCTTATCGCACTGTCTTCGGCAAAATCTATCTGATCCCGATAATTGATGAATTCCTCGTTGTGTACCTTGATGTGATTCAGCAACTCGGGATTCACCATGATGCGCAGGTTTTTATTGCGAATGAAGTACTCGCTGCGAACCAGCCAGCGATAAATACGCATGGTCACGGCATCTTTGCTGATGATGCGACCACTGCCGTTACAGAAGGGACAGGGTTCAGAGAAGTTTGCCATAATAGTGGCGCGCATGCGTTTACGGGTCACTTGCACCATACCCAGATCAGTAAAAGGATACACCTTGTTTTTGGCGCGATCCCGCCGGAGCCCTTTTCGTAATATATCCAGCACTTCAGCTTTGAACTTATCGTCTGTCATGTCTATGAAGTCGATCACGATAACCCCGGATAGGTCACGCAGGCGGATTTGCCGGGCAGCTTCGGCAGCGGCTTCCAGATTTGTTTTGCGCACGGTTTCATCGTAGTGGCTTTTGCCGGTGAAACTGCCTGTATTGATGTCGATGGCCACCAGGGCTTCTGTCTGCTCGATCTTGATATTGCCGCCAGAGGGTAGATATATGCGGGAGTGGAAAATGGTCTCGATCTTCTTTTCTATGGACCAGGCGTCGAATATTGGGCTGTCTTCCTTGTAAAGCTCCACAGACGGGATCAGATCCGCAGAGATATCCTCCAATTGATGTAAGATATTATTGTAAAAGCCATTATCATCTATCACGAGGCGATCAACGTGCTCACCGAAGAGATCGCGGATCAGGAAGTTTTCCAGAGCGTTTTCTTCAAATACACAGACCGGAGCTTTAGCGAATTGCAGTTGCTTTTCGATGAGGCGCCAGGTCTTGGCCAAAGCCTTGTATTCATTACGGATATCGTCCTCATCTGCACCATCTGCTTCAGTGCGAACTATCAATCCGTAAGCTGGGTCTTTCACATCGGCAAGAATGTTTCGGATGCGGGAGCGTTCACTCTGTGAGAAAATTTTCCGCGAGATGGCAATCTTGTTTTTATTGGGAAATAGAACGAGGAACTTTCCGGGGACGGAAATCTGGCCGGTAAGTCGAGCGCCTTTGGAGCCAATAGGTCCCTTATGCACTTGCACCACAATCTCTTGTCCCGGTTTCAACAACTTCCCTATCTGAGAGCTATCGGCAGGATTGGGGCGTTTACGGGGCTTTTCGTCCTCATAGATTTCCAGAAAGTCCAATACGATATCGCTGTAATGCAGGAATGCCGTGCGTTCCAGGCCAATCTCGATGAAAGCGGCGCCCATGCCCGGCAGGACATCCTTCACTATGCCCTTATAGATGTTTCCCACTGGGTTTTGGCGGTCTTTGCGCTCTATAAAAAGCTCGACCAGTCGGTTGTCCTCCAGGATCGCTACTCGCTTTTCCAAGGGATGCACATTTACAATGATTTCTGTGTTTACACTGTTTTTACGCATACTAGTCGACCTTGATCGGCATCAGATATAGCCATTCCTGTAGCTCAATCTTCGCCATTATGGCCTCTGCCAGTTCTTCCAGATTCCATTCGCTGTGCTTCAGAAGATTCTTCAATTGCATATTCATAAATTCAATGTCTTTCATCAGTTCCAGGAGGGATTTCTTGCGGGGGAAGTTCCTGGAACTATAGTCTTGAAGCCCGGCCAGTTGTGCGGCTTTGGCAATGGCGGCATCCAAAGAACCGATCTCATCCACCAGGTTTAAAGCCATAGCGTCTTCTGCACTGTAAACTCTACCTTCAGCAATGCTGTTAATCTTTTCAGGACTGATGTTTCTGGCACTCATCACGCGGTCTTTAAATTCATTGTATGTGCCCTGTGAATCGCGTTTGAGTGAAGCCAGGAGATCAGCGGGATAGGGTTCCAACGGGTTTAGTGCTCCGGCATATTTACCGTATTTGATGGTTTGCGAACGCACGCCGATTTTACGGCTGAGTTCGGTGGCTTCGGGCAGCATCATTATTACTCCGATCGAACCGGTCAGGGTACCTGGATCAGCATAGATATATTGACCAGCACAGGAGATGTAGTAACCTCCGGACGCCGCTGTTCCGCCCATGGATATCACCACGGGAATCTTGTCGTTCAAGCGCTTGAGTTCCTGATAGATATACTCACTTTCCAAGGCACTGCCGCCAGGACTGTTTACTCTAACCACCACCGCTTTTACTGCAGGGTCTGCTTCGATGCTCTCTACAATCTTACTTACTTTTGCGTGAGAGATGATGCTTTGACCCATTGAACCGGTGCTGCCCATGATGTTACCTTCCAGATATACTACTGCCACCAGAGCGTTTTTGCTGGCGGTAGAGCGCACACTATAGGATGAAGTGCTTACCAGCTTGTCCTTGTCGATTGCGTATTTATCGATGAGGGCACGGCGCGGTTCAGCTTTGTCAATCAGCTTCATCTGTAGAGCTTGATCGGCAGAGATAAAGAAGTCCTCACGGTTGTTATAAACTGCCAAAACATCGTCATTTGTGATGTTTCTACGTTTTGCAATGCCATCTGTAAGCAGGTTGAAGCGATCTGATATTACCTCGGCGATATTGGCACGGGTTCCTTCAGAAAGAGAGGTCTGACTGTAGGGCTCTCCAGCACCTTTGAACTCACCGGCTTGGATCACATGCATCTTCACGCCGATTTTGTCGAAGACTTCCTTGTAGAAAGTGATGTTGGCAGAGCTGCCGGTAAGCATCAATCCTGCGGAAGCCGAGGGTTCCATGTATATCTCGTCAGCAAAGCTGGCCAGCAGATAGTCTCCCTGGTTCATCATATCGCCAAAAGCCACCACGGGCTTGCCGCTGGTCTTGAAGTCCTGTATTGCCAGTTCCAGTTCGTGCAAAGTGGCATAGGAGACCTGTAGGCCCATGGGCTCGATCAGGATACCGTCTATACGCTTGTCGCTTTTGGCGTTACGAATCTTGGCCACCAATCCCTGCATACTGTTCATCTCCTTCATACCAAAGATATTGAAGGGTAATATCTCGCTGTATTCAGGGATGTATGCTCCGGGATTCAAGTGTAACCAGCTTCCGGCTTCTACAGGGGTGACTGGAACGCCTACCTGGCTTATTTTACTAATCTGCTTGCCCGTCCAAAAGGAAAGGGCAATCAGTACGATCAATACTGCTACTACGATCATGATAATCTTTCTGGTGCTCATCTGAGCCTCCTTCGTAAAAATGGTTTTGTTAAAAGGGAATGCAGCTCTATTACAAGCTGCACTAAAGATGGGTTTTGTGAAAAGCCTTCCCCTGAACAATAAAAAAGTCGTGGCGGAGATGTAGGGATTCGAACCCTAGAAACGCTCACACGTTTACACGATTTCCAATCGTGCTCCTTCAGCCAACTCGGACACATCTCCGCAAGCACATTTGCCAATCTTTTCACGAGCGCCATTCTGTCAAACATTTTAATGTCTAAAGTGTCGATATCCGGTAAATACCATCGTCATATCAAGCTCATCGCAGGCCTGAATGCATTCTTCATCACCTTTGGAGCCACCGGGTTGTATCACCGCTTTCACACCCGCCTGATACAGCTCATCGATGCTGTCTCGATAGGGAAAAAAGCCATCTGAAGCGCATACGGCTTTACTGAGTTCGTGTTTGAATTTATTAGCTTTCCATATCGCGATCGATGTGCTGTCTATGCGGCTGGTCTGTCCTATGCCAAAGCCTACTATCTGATTGGGATAAGCCAGGGCTATGGCATTGGATTTCAAGAGTGCTACAGCCTTCCAGCCATACACCATGGCGTCAAATTCTTCCGAAGAGGGCTGTCGCTGAGTCACCACCTTCCAGGATCCGATGTCTTCCGCCACCAAGTCCCACTCCTGGGCCAAATAACCCCACTGCATGGTCTTGATCTCATACCGGTTTGAGGCTTTGATCAAGAAAGAAGGCTCGTAAGAGATCAAACGGCGACTCTTCTTTTTCATCAGGACATCCAGCACTCCCTTCTCATAACCAGGTGCGATGATGATCTCGGTGAAGATGCGGTTTATCATCACGGCGGTTTCCAAATCCAAGCGCCTGTTTACCACCACAATGCCGCCATAGGGAGCTACTGTATCTGTTGCAAAAGCGTTCCGGTATGCCTCGGAGAGATTGCTACCACTGCCTATGCCACAAGGATTGCAGTGTTTGATGATGATTACAGTAGGATCCTTGAACAAGCGTATCGCCTTCAGAGAAGCATCGATATCCATAATGTTGTTGAAAGATAGTTCCTTGCCGTGCAATACATTCCAGCCATCAGGGTGACAGGTGTAGAATGCAGCCTTCTGATGTGGGTTCTCGCCGTAACGCAGGGATTGATGCTTGTTTGCGCTGATGTCGATAAATGGAGGCATGCTCTCTTCCGGAACGGTTTCGCTGCGGAAGTCTTCCAGATAATCAGCGATCACAGCATCGTAATTGCTCACCATAGCAAAGGCCTTTTGCGCTAAATAACTGCTCCAGCACTCCGGGATCTGGCTATCTTGCTTCAGATGCTCCAGAGTCGGCTCATAGTCACGATAGTCACAGAGCACGGTTACATTGCGGTAATTCTTTGCGGCAGCCCTGATCAAGCTGGGCCCCCCGATATCGATGTTTTCTATGATCTGTTCGTGACTGCTGTTCTCCTCCATCCTCACTTCGGCAAAGGGATAGAGGTTCACTACCACAATATCGATCTGTCCTATATCGTGTTCTTTCAGGCTGCGCAAATGGCTCTCTTTATTCCGATCCGCCAGGATCGCACCGTGAATCTTGGGATGCAGGGTCTTTACTCTACCGTCCAGAATCTCCGGAAAGCCGGTGTAATCGCTCACTTCCACCAATGAATTGCAGAACTGCCTTAGATGCTTGGCGGTACGTGAGGTAGAGAGAATCGTATAGCCCAAGTTTTCCAGTCCCATGGCCAGAATCTCAATTCCAGTTTTATCTGATACGCTGATAAGTGCGTATTTATTCATGAATTCCATCCTCGTCGAATTGATCGACTAAATCTTTTATATCTTTCTTGTTTATATATGTTTCCAAGCGATTGTTCAGTTTACTGTCGCTGTACATCTCCAAGGTTACCTTTACCACTTGTTCCGGTTTTTTCTGAATCACCTCTTCACGCACATCTTTATCGATAACACTCACCAAGACTATGCCCCCCAGAATGATTAGCCAGTTTACATAGATCCAGAAAAGGAAGATCGGTAAAGCTGCCAGCACGCCATAAACGGCTTGATAACTGGTGATATTATAGATATAATAATCAAAAAACGTCTTGATCAGGGACCAAATAACGGTAGTCCAGAATGTCCCCACGATCAGGCTTCGCTGTTTGATACGTGCAGTGGGCAGGAGCTTATAGAGGAAATATAGCGCCATAAACTGAGTTACAAAAGGCAGGATAAACATCAGCCAGGTGAATATCTTCAGCTTTACCAAACGCGAAATGATAGGTAAAGAGGAGCTGGAAAACAGCAGTACCAAGATAATGAAACCAAAGACAAGCGTGCCAAAGAACTTCACAAACTGAGCCAGAATATCGGGATTCTCCCGCGCATGAGTGCTGAGGATGCTGTCGAAAGTGGCTCGAATATTATTGAACAGCAGATACGAGGATATCAGCAGGATGGCAAAGACCATGATGTTTAGCCCCATCCTCCGAGCGATCATCTCATTGATCATATCCATCACCGCTTCTGCCGAGCCTGGAATGAAGTTCTTTGCCACCACGTCTGCAATCTTGTCTTTCAGGTTCAGAAAGGGCAGATCAGGAGCAATCATCACGATAAAGGTAATAAAGGGAATGAATCCCAAAATCGTTACATAGGCCAGGCTACCAGCTTCCCGCGGGATCCGTTTCTTGATGCTGCAGTTTATCACCAGGGAGACGAAGCTGCTGGATTTCTTCCACAACTTCTTGCGCCGGATGGGATTGCTGATATTCAGCCAGATGCGGTACAAACTAACTACGAGCTTACGCCAGATTGCACTTAAGATATTGTACACAAATGACTTTCCGCTTCGTTTCTTCTTTCCCATATCATTCCTCCCTCAAGGCTACAACAGGATCCAGATTTCCTGCTTTGATGGCAGGGGCAATTCCAAACACCAGCCCCACTCCCACCGAGACCAACAATGATGTCATTATCATCGAGGGATTTGCTATCAAGGGCATCTGTAAAAACTTGCCTACCATATCCAGAATGGAGTATCCCAAGATTATTCCCAATAGACCTCCCATACCGGTTACCAATACAGTTTGTACCAGAAACTGGATGAAGATGTCGAATCTGCGCGCTCCTACGGCGATCCTGACCCCAATCTCCCGCGTGCGTTCCTTGATGGAGGCCAGCATTATGTTCATAATCACGATTCCGCCGACCAACAGGGAGATCACACCGATCAGCACAAAGATCATGCTGAAGATTTTTGCGTTCTGCTCCATCTGCATCATATCTTCCTTTGCCGATGAGACATGAAACACCTCTTTCCCACGCTTGATATTGAGTAATATGCCTTTCAGCTTTTGTTGAAGGGCCAATGCTTGCTCGGGATTGTGTGCTATTACCTGAATCTGGTCCACTTTATTATCGCCGCCAAACTTATTCATTGCCACCGATATCGGAATGAAACTGCGCTGATTCAGGTATTCCATCACGTTGCCGCTCCACATACCGCCAGATTCGTTCATCCACACTTTCTCAGTCATGATGCCGATCACCCGAAACACCACTCCATTCACGCTAACATTTTGCCCCAGAGGATCTTTACCGGCAAAGAGATCACGCGCTACGGAGGAACCCAGCACGATTGCATTACTGCTTTCTCGCACATCCAGATTATTGATGAATCTTCCTTTATCTATATACCAGTTTTCCGCTATCTGAAAATCCGGCATCACACCCAGGCAGGGGCCGTCGTATGTAGTGCCCTTGAAACTCAATTGAGAGTCCCAAAGATTTATCGTGGGATTCATCGCTTTAGCTTCGGGAATCAATTCCCGGATGCGGTTCACCTCATAGATATCCAGAGAGGCATATCCCCCTTTGCTGAAGTCATAATCCCAATTCCTGCCCACCTCAATCTTGTTTATACCTCCGCTTTCCTCCATCCAACTGAGCGTTGTGGCGTTCATCCCGCTTAAGATCGCCAAGACCACCATGATGCACATCACACCCAGCACTATGCCCAGAATGGTCACCAAGCTGCGCACTTTACGCGTCATGATATCGGAGATTCCGATGTGCAGTGATTCACTCAGCGAGATCGCCATTATCCACCAGTCCGTCCTTGATTTTTATAATACGGTCTGCCCGGCTTGCCACAGTTGGATCGTGGGTAACCATGATCACCGTATTGCCGGCCCTGTGCAGATTTGCAAAGATTTCCAGGATATCTCCACCAGCCTGAGAATCCAGGTTTCCGGTAGGTTCGTCTGCCAGGAGAATTGAGGGATCGTTCACAATAGCGCGGGCGATCGCCACGCGCTGCCGCTGCCCCCCAGAAAGCTCATTGGGTTTATGTTTCAGACGATCAGAGAGTCCTACACCATCCAATATTTCCAAGGCTTTCGCACGACGCTTTCGCGCTGAGACTCCAGAATACATCAAGGGCAATTCTACATTCTTCAGGATACTCAGGTGAGGCAAGAGGTTAAAAGACTGAAACACAAAACCTATCTTGCGATTACGGATGCCCGCCAGAGCCTTTTTAGGGAGTTTACTCACAAGATCCGAATCCAGATAATACTCTCCCGCACTGGGTCTGTCCAAACAGCCGATAATGTGCATCAATGTGCTTTTACCTGATCCTGAAGGCCCCATTATGGCGACAAACTCCCCGGAAGAGATGCTGACGTCAATCCCGTTCAATGCTCTTACTTTTACTTTTCCAAGGTCATAATCCTTGACCATAGAGATGGTTCTGATGATTTCCATAAGACTAATATTTCCACCTATATATGCCAAAACAAGCAATATGCCAAAAGTGTCAATATAATTCCTCCGGAATTCTGACATCGGGGTTAACAGTATTTCCCTCATTGTGCTATCTCCCCCTTTTGCTGAAATAGATATGAAGCAGATATAAAGCCGTTATCATCGAGTGACGACTAGATGATAACGGGACTATATCTATTTCGGCACTACAGAATTCACACTGGTGCTGCAGTTGGAGCTGTGCGTAGCGAGAATTTCACATTCTTCAAACAGAATAATCTGTGTAAACCCGTTCGATCTGCATGATCTGCATGCTATATAACTCTTTATCCCCCACACCGATGATTTTTAATTGCCAAATTTCTATCCTATCTGTATTGTAGCTTTGCACATCAGGACATTTTCACGTCTGTATTGCGACAGCGATCTTTACCCAAGTCATCTCCTGCTGCTGGAAGCTTCCATTATCAATTGTCCATTGTGTTCATTACCAGTCCAGGAGTGGCAAAAAGCTGGTTACTGTATATTTTATTTGACAGTTTTGCCCTTACTCAGATTTATCGCCGTATTGGTAAGCGCAGTTATCCTCTTGCAGGATTTGCAGTTACCACAAAAGCTAAGCAAAAGGAATTGCGATGGATAAAGACCTCACACAGCTGGACGCAATGATCGAAAAATACCGGGGTAAACCCGGAGTCCTGATCCCTCTCCTGCAGGAAGCACAGCACCTGTTCGGCTATCTTTCCAAAGATGTTATGCGTTACCTCGCCCGGGAAATGGGTATACCCGCTGCAGATATCTACGGAGTAGCCACCTTTTACTCGATATTCAAACTGAAGCCTCAGGGAAAGCACATCATCAGGGTCTGTAAAGGCACAGCCTGCCATGTTTCAGATGCTGACAGCATCAAAGATGCGCTGATTTCCGCTTTGAAACTGGAAGAAGGCGCAGATACCACCAGTGACATGAACTTTACTTTGGTAGAAGTAGCGTGTCTGGGCTGTTGTTCCCTGGCTCCGGTGATTATGATAGATGACACTACCTATGGAAAATTGAGTCCCGAAGCCATACCGGCCATTTTGGAGCGTTACTCTTTCGTGGAGGAGCAATGAAACCGATCACAGTGAAAGTAGGCCTGGCTAGTTGCGGAGTAGCAGCCGGGGCCTTGGAAGTGTACAACACAATAAAAGAATACAATGACCGCCAGGGTGGATTGGAGCTAAAACAAACCGCATGCATCGGCATGTGTTTTGAAGAACCGATTGTGGAACTTGATGGCGGCACTGCGGGCAGACTGAGCCTGGGTAAAGTAGATCCCGCCAGGATTATAGACATTATCGAAGAATATCGCAGGGGTGAGCTTCCGAAAGCCAACATCATACTGGCAGACACTCATCCAGGCAGTTGCAATAGCTTGCTGCAAGGACAGACCAGGATTGTACTGCGCAATTGCGGTGTAATAGATCCCAAATCGATTGAAGACTATATCGCGAAAGACGGATACTCCGCTTTGAAAAAGGCTCTAGCAATGAAACCGGAAGATATCCTGAACGAAGTAACGGATTCCGGTCTGCGCGGTCGCGGAGGGGCAGGATTTTCCACCGGCAAGAAATGGAGCCTTGCCCGTGATTCCAAAGGCACAAAGAAATATGTGGTCTGCAATGCCGATGAAGGCGATCCCGGAGCATTTATGGATCGCAGCACTTTGGAAGGTGATCCGCACAATGTGATCGAGGGCATGATCATCGGTGCTTATGCTATTGGTGCAGATGAAGGCTATGTATATTGCCGCGCCGAATATCCCAAGGCGATCCATCATCTGAAACTGGCCATCGCTGCCGCTGAAGAGCATGGTTTTTTGGGACAAAACATACTGGGAACCGGCTTCAATTTCACTTTACATATCAAAGAAGGGGCAGGAGCTTTTGTGTGCGGAGAAGAGACAGCTTTGATGCATTCCATCGAAGGCAAACGCGGCATGCCCACCCTTCGCCCTCCGTATCCAGCTGCCAGCGGTTTGTGGGGATGTCCCACTAATATCAACAATGTGGAAACCTGGGCAAACATCTCTTGGATCATCAATCACGGTGCAAGCGAGTTTCACAAGATTGGTACCGACAAATCGCCCGGAACCAAGGTATTTGCCCTGGCAGGCAAGATCGCCGGCAGCGGTCTGATCGAAGTCCCGATGGGCATCACGCTTCGGGACATCATCTATAAAGTTGGCGGAGGCATGAAGACCGAAAAGCCCTTTAAAGCAGTACAGATAGGCGGTCCCTCCGGTGGATGCATCCCGGCGTCATTGCTGGATACCACTGTGGATTATGATTCCATCGATGCCACTGGTGCAATTATGGGCTCCGGGGGAATGGTGGTGATGGACGAAGGTACCTGTATGGTGGATGTAGCGCGCTTTTTCTTGAATTTTACCCAAAACGAATCATGCGGAAAATGCACTTTCTGCCGTATCGGGACCAAACGCATGCTGGAGATATTAACTCGCATCACCGAAGGAAAAGGTGTTCCGGAAGACATTCAGCGTTTGGAAGAGCTGTCTTCCAATATCTGCAAAGCATCCCTATGCGGCTTGGGAAAAACGGCTCCCAATCCGGTGCTGACCACGTTGCGCTATTTTATGGACGAATACCTGGCGCATATAGAGGAGAAACGCTGCCCAGCCGGAGTCTGCACTGCTCTGATCCGTTATGAAGTGATCGCAGACAAATGCATCGGCTGCACGGCTTGCGCGCGGAAATGCCCGGTCTCCTGCATTTCAGGATCCATCAAACAACCACATATAATCGATCAAGAAAAATGCATACACTGTGGGACATGCTACACAGTGTGCAAATTCAACGCGATCAGGAAAGGATAATATAGCATGCAAGTAATATTGAACGGAAAAAGCATCGAAGCCCCCGAAGGCATCACTATTCTGGAACTGGCAAAAAGTCAGGGCATCCACATACCCACGCTGTGTAATGACGAAGAATTGAAACCCTACGGCTCTTGCTGGGTGTGTGCGGTGAAAGTGGAAGGCAAGCGGGGATTTGTAACCTCCTGCGGAACGGCTATCAGCCCCGGAATGCAGATCACGACTGACAGCGAAGAGATCCATGCGGCTCGGAAAATGGCGCTGGAACTCCTGATCAGCGATCACTATGCGGATTGTGAAGCGCCCTGCAAGGTGGCATGCCCGGATCATGTGGACATCCAAACCTATGTCTCGCTAATCGCCAACGGCAAATACCACGAAGCGGTGAAAGTAATCAAAGATACCCTTCCCATGCCATTAAGCATCGGCAGAGTGTGTCCCGCCTTTTGCGAAGCGGAATGCCGCCGGCAGATAGTGGATGAACCTATCGCTATCAGACAGTTGAAACGCTTTGCTGCGGATGAAGACCTGAAAGACTACTGGCAGTACGTTCCGGAACGAAAAAGCGACAACGGGAAAAGAGTGGCCATCATCGGCGGTGGGCCAAGCGGCCTTACTTGCGGCTACTATCTTAGCTTTGAAGGCTTTACTGTAGATTTGTATGAGGCGGAAGATGCTTGCGGTGGTTGGTTGCGTTTTGGCATCCCCGAATACCGCCTGCCCAAAAAGGTCTTGGACGAAGAAATCGCCATGATGTGCAGCGGAGGCATGAAAATCCATTACAGTAAAGCACTGGGTAAAGAGCTTGATCTGCAAAGCCTTAGCCGGGATTACGATGCCGTGTATCTGGCTGTTGGTGCACAGAATGCCGTGGCGATGCCCGTGCCCGGAAGCGACTTGCACGGTTGCTATCTGGGAGTGGATTTTCTGAAAGCGCATGCCAAGGGCAATACCTATGCTATAGGCAAGAAGGTTGCTATCGTAGGAGGAGGAAACACTGCCATCGATTGCGCCCGCACGTCTATCAGATTGGGATGCGATGTAACTGTAATCTATCGTCGCAGCAAGGAAGAAATGCCTGCCGAGCCTTTCGAGATCGAAGCTGCGAAACACGAGGGAGTGCATTTCCACTTCCTCTGTAATCCCGTGGAGTATCTGGGGGAGAATGGCACTCTAAAAAAAGTTAAGATCGAAAAGATGCGCTTGGGCGAGCCCGACAAAAGTGGCAGAAGAAGGCCAGAACCTACCGGTGAATACTTCACAGAGGTCTATGACAGCATTATCGCCGCCATCTCACAAGTACCGGATGTAAGCCCCTTTACCATGCCCGAAAACGAAGTGGAAGGCAAAAAATTCCCCATTTCCCGCTGGCAGACTGCAATCGTGGATGATCACACCATGTACAGCGGAGTAGCAAACATCTTTGCTGGAGGAGATTTCCAGCGCGGAGCAGCTACTGCCATCGAAGCGATTGCGGATGGTCGTATAGCAGCCGAAGCCATCAGCGAATACCTGCTGAAAGGAGAGTTGCCAAAAGCGAGATTTGTCTTTGACTCCAAAAAGGCAAAACGCGTGCAGGATGTATCCTACAAGGAATACGAAGGATTCAAGAAGAAAATCCGTGAGAAGATGCCGGAGATCCCTTTGGAGCTGGCTCAGAGCACTTTTAACGAAGTAGAAACCGGCTTCAGCGAGACTCAAGCCAGAGCAGAAGCTGCACGTTGCATCGAATGTGGTTGTCAGGTAAACACTCAATGCTCCCTCAGAAAATACTGTTCCGAATACGAGATAGATCCAGATCGCTTTATGGGTGGAATATCCCGCCATCCTATTGACTACAGCCATCCTTACATCATTCGTGATGCCAACAAGTGTATCAATTGTGCCCGCTGTATGCGTACCTGCTCTGATATCCAGGGCGCAAGCGTTCTGGGCTTCATATACAGAGGCTTCACAGTCGTGATGGCACCTGAATTTGGAGAGTCTTTAACTCAGACCAATTGCATGAGCTGCGGGAAATGCATCGAAGTATGTCCCGTGGGAGCGCTGGTGGAGCGTAATCTGCACTATAAAATGAATCCAGCTCCGAAAGATAAGATTAGGCAAAACTGCGCTTTGTGTGGTGTGGGCTGTGATATTTCAGTAGAAATCCAGGCTAGGGAAGTAGCGCGTATCACCACTCCAGATGAAGCCGGATTCAATGGCAAAAACCTCTGTTTCAAGGGGCGCTTTGGTTGGCAGGCCATCCAGAACAAACTTCAGAATCCTCTGATGCTAAAGAATGGCGAATACAGTCAGATCAGCTGGGGCGAGGCCTTGGATCTGATGCAAAGCGCACTAAAAGTATCGCGAAGCAGCAGTGTGGAAATTAGCCCTCACATCAGTCTGGAAGAAATGTTGGTGGCCAGTAGAATAGCCAATGCCTTGAATTGTGAACTAAGTGCGGACGCAAGTTACAGAGCATTTAGCGACAGGTATCTGGATATCAGCCCGAAGGTTAATCCACTTGAACGCCTAGCAGATTTCAATGAGTATGTACTGGTAGGGAGTTTAAACCGCACTCTACTTAGTATGCTCCGTTTGCAGCAGATGAAAGGGGAAAAGCTGATCCTGGTTGCAATGCCGAAAGATGACGCTTTTACAAAGTTTGCAGATGAGAGTTATCCCGATCTGAGCAAGCTGGAAGCCAAGGCCGGGCGCCTGTTTATCTACAACCAGAACCGCATTCCAGAGGGCCTTGCCGGAGAGTTGTGGAATCTTGCTGGTCAAAAGAATGTTATGCATACTACGGATTACATGAATCACAGCGGATTTGTGGCGCTTAATCCTCGTCCAATTTCTGAAGGTTCGCTTGATTTCAGTATCAGCTTCGGCTCTGCTTCATCTGCAGATGCCAAGTTCAAGGTGTGTGTAACATCATATAAAGCTGAAGCTTGCGATTGCCAGTTGATCCTTCCCGAACCCAGTTATCTGGAGCTGGAAGCGCATGCTATCGGTGATGGAGGCAAGCTCACACTGTTCCAGAATCCTCTCAGATCATCTCTGTTTGGCGAGCTCTCACGGCTGTTTTACAGCACAGGACTCATCTCTCCTGCAACAGCAGATATCCCGTATTGGAACAATCTTGCAGAAGAACTGATAAAAGAGCTGCAAGGATACACCCCACATAGCTTTAGTGGAGTAGATAAGGCAGATCTGAATGAGGTTGCTGTATCCGCAAACAGCCCTCTGGAGCTGGAGATCAGCAGATTGTACGAGATGAGAAAGAACCCCGTAAGCTTCTAGATAACACTAAGATATATTACAAATCCCGTCTTTCACGACGGGTTTTTTTATTTGGGTTGATTATCTCTCATCTCCAGGGCATTTGTCCAGCAAAGCTGTACGCACAGGCTGCAGCCCATGCATTTCTCTTCATCTACTGTGGGATAACCCTCATCATCCAGACTGATGGCCTGGTAAGGACAGCGGGTACAATTGCCGCACTGCACACAGAGTTCTTTGTCCCTCAGCGAACTGTGTTTGTACTTCGGTTTGATCTCCATAAAATCCCTAATCGGTTTGGGTTGCGCTATGCCGATTAACTCGCTCACGCTCTTGATGCCACGTTCCTGGAGCAAGTGACTCAGTCCGCTCTCCAGTTCATCGATGATTGTGTAACCATAGCGTTCCGGCAAAGTGCAAAACTGCACATTCCCCACTCCCAGAGCCAGGAAATTCGCCGCATCATGATGATTCATTGCACCACCGTTTCCGGAAATGAATACTCCCATGCTGCCGGCTCTGGCAAGGCTAAGATAGCTGATGGGCAATACCCCTTCGCCGCTCATACCCACGATGATGCCGTCATCCCATTTCCCTTGCCCATTACGGAAACCGAGGGAAGGGAAGGTGTTCGCCAAGGTTACGCCTGCTTTCTTTTCCGGATAGCGGTCAAACACTTCCTTTACCGCGCTGATGATGGGATAGATGGCTGTAACGGCTCCGGTTAGCTTAAAGAGTTTGGGAATCTCCGGATCGGATATTTGCATCACCCAATCGATGATCTTGGCAGTAAGAGCCGGATCTTGCGCTACGATGTCGCCTTGAGTACCGTCACCACCCTGAGGGCAGGATAATGAATACTCTATGCCCATTGCGCCTGCGGTTTCCAACTTTTTGGTGTTGGATTGCCAACCCGCTTTGTCGCTTTCATCGTGCCCGGTAACAGGTCCTCCCGTTGAGGCCATTGTGAGCCTATCTGGGTATTCTTTGACAAGCCGCGCCACTTCTTCGCACACTCTGTCGATGGGATGTTCGGACACATTATCGCAATTGGCGAAGGTCTTCCCTTTGTCGCCCCAAACAAACATATACTCGCTGGGTATGTGAATATCCAGATTGTCGAAACTGGTCTTCATGATGCCCCCCGCCCAGCCTGCTTCATAAGCGCTCTTCATCTGCTCGTAACCATCGGAAGGAGGAGCAGCGGAGAGGATGAAAGGAGAACGCATTTTGCGCCCAAAGAAATCTGTCTGTAGCGGCACGGGGAGCTTGTTCCAACCGGGAACCACATATGTGCTCTTAGTAGCTTTTCCTGGCTCAATATAGTCCCCCGCCTTGCGCAGATCCGCATCAATCTTGAAAGCAGTGTTTTTCCCCGCAGCTACCGCTTCCACCACTGTGCTGGGGCCATTTACCATGTCACCGGAGCTGTAGATGCCTTTGCCTTCTATCCTGAAAGCGGGGCGGTTACCCACAGCGATGATCACCATGTCGAATTTCCGAAATTGCTCGGAAGAACCTTCTTCATCCTTGATGCGAGAGGGATGAAAGCTTTGGCCGGGGGGTAAAACCACTGGACGTACTTTGATCCCCACCGTACGTTCTCCCTCGTTCACAATCTCGGAAATACGGGTGCGATGGCTGAAAAGTACGCCATTCTCTATCAGAATTTCTTTTTCGTCTTTTGTTAGTGGCATCTCGGCAAAGGTTTCCAATGTGATCATCTCCACATGTGCAGCTCCGGCCTGAGCGATAGTGAGGGCTTGATCCGCTGCAATGGCTCCGCCCACTAGAGCTACCTTTTTGCCTTTAAACAGGAAACATCCGGGTTGTTTCAGGATGTCCATGCCATAGATCGCTTTTTCATCACCGGGGATGTTCAGACGGATGGGATCGTTCAACCCTCCGGCTACTACCACTGCCGCGTAGCCCTGTTCAAACAGTGCTTTGGGATCGGCTACGCTTTGCTGATGATGTACGATATTGAAAGCTTCACTAACCCACATCAGATCTGCCATGAGCATACCTCTATCCAACCTTCCGGGAGGGATCAGAGCCGCCTGGCCGCCCAACTTGTCCGCATCAAAGATCTCCGGAGAATAGCCCAATTGTCGCAAGCTGACTGCGGTTCCTATCCCGGCAGGACCTCCGCCGATAATAGCGATCCTGATCCCCTTCTCCTGAGGCAAAATGAACTCAGGATTTGCACCCAATTCACGGGCCTTTTTGATGATGGTGGCTTGTACAGCGGGAATCTGGATGGGCGTATCGAATTTCTCGCGGGAGCATGCCGCTACACAATGGTGATCTGGGCAAACATCACCGCAAATCCCGCCCAAAGGATTGGATGCCAGGATGATGCCGGCAGCGCGCTTGAAGTCGGACTTTGTTCCGCCAGAAGCAGCCATCATGAAATCTGCCGGAGAGCAGTCGCAGGGACAGGCTGTTTTACAGGGTTTGGTGGCGCAATATTCGCAGCGCCGGATTTCGCTCATCAGTTGTGCATCGGATAAATACATATCTATCTCCCTTGAATACAAACAATTACATTATAAGGTAAGCATAAGGTATCTGCATCTGTTTGTCAAGAATTATCCCCCATTTCTCACAGACCAGATCATCGAAGGATTCGGCAGTAGAACGTGTTGCAGGGTGCCAGGCCAGTTTGCGGTGAATCCCGTAGTGGTAATTGAACTGGCTGGCATAGCCACTGGAGTGGGAGGTTGATTATCGATAGTGCTAAAAGATACAAGACCTCCCTACGTAGTAATCCCAGAATCATCCGTTGCATAAGCTCTTACATAATACTGTGTGCATGGAGCCAGGCCTGTAATGACCGAGCTAAACACATTGCCATTATTGTCTTTACCATTCCATACAATTGTTATTCTTTCGTTCATGCACCAAGGTTGTTACTAGCTGCCCTCTGCTATGCTTAAGCTGGATATTCATAAAGGGCAAGATTCTATTTCCACACTATGCGTACTATTCCAAGTAGTGCAGAAGCCGATATCAAGCCGTTATAAAGCAGTGGTCACTCGATGATAACACGATGATATCTGCTTCAGTACTCCTGAGGGAAAAGGGGGGGGAAGTTCAGATTGCCGGGATCCCCACGGAAATGCAAAGCGTTTTTGTGGGGTGGTTTCCGGGATCCCCACGGAAATGCAAAGCGTTTTTGTGGGGTGGTTTCCGGGGTCCCCACGGAAATGCAAAGCGTTTTTGTGGGGTGGTTTCCGGGGTCCCCACGGAAATGCAAAGCGTTTTTGTGGGGTGGTTTCCGGGGTCCCCAAAGCTAAGCAAAGCGAAGGTTTGGGGTGAAGGGGACGTGTCGAATCCTATGGGCTTTCATGTAAGTCCATTTACATTATCCAAGTTCATAACGGAGTGGGTGAGCTTTATCTGATGATACCCAGGCGCTGTTGCTGATAGCTTTTATCCTGAATATGTTTCCACCAGTCTTGATTCTGCAGATACCAGGTCACAGTTTTACGGATTCCGGTTTTGAAGGTCTCACGGGGTTTCCAGCCCAGTTCCCGTTCGATCTTTCCGGCATCGATGGCATAACGCAGGTCGTGACCGGGACGGTCTTGTACATAGCTGATAAGTTCTTTGTAGCTTTTCAATGTATCAGATGGCGCCAGCTCATCCAGCAGGTCACAGATGATATGTACGATATCGATGTTTTTCATCTCGTTGTGTCCGCCGATATTGTAGGTTTCGCCTGTTTTTCCTTTGCGGATAATGCTATTGATAGCCTCACAATGATCCGCTACATACAGCCAATCGCGCACGTTCAAACCCTTGCCGTATACTGGCAGTGGCTTGTGTGCCAGGCAGTTCAGAATCATCAGCGGGATCAGTTTTTCCGGAAATTGATAGGCGCCGTAGTTGTTTGAGCAGTTCGAGATCGTTACGGGCAAGCCAAATGTCCGATGCCATGCCCTCAGCAGATGGTCACTACCGGCTTTGGATGCGGAGTAAGGAGAAGAGGGATCGTAGGGAGTATCTTCGGTAAACATACCGGTATCGCCCAGGGAGCCATATACTTCATCGGTAGAAACATGATGAAAGCGAAAGCTCTTTTTGGCTTCATCGCTCATGTTTTTATACAAGTCCAAAGCGGCTACCAAAAGAGTGGCCGTGCCCATCACGTTTGTCTGCACAAACTGCAGAGGACCGTCGATGGAGCGGTCTACATGAGATTCCGCCGCGAAATTCACGATGGTATCCGGAGTAAAATCCTGAAAAATCTTGTTAATGCGGGGAACGTCACAGATATCGGCCTGTTCAAAGAAATAGCGGTTTCCGCCGTAGCGGGCATCCAAATCTGCCAGAGATTCGGGATTACCGGCGTAAGTAAGCGCATCGATATTGAGTACCTTACCTTCAAAGGCGGGATCCTCAAAGAGGCAGTGAATGTAGTTTGCACCAATAAATCCGGCTCCACCGGTAACAATTACTTTTTGCATATTTACCTCAGTTTATCCAATAGTTTGGTAAGCCTTTCCAATTCTTCGGGGCTTTTGTATTCCAGGGTAATCTTTCCCCGGTCTTTGCTTTGCGTGACTTTCACTTTCAACATAAACAGCGAGCTCAGTTCTTGCTCCAGGCTTCGGGTGAAAGCAGTTTTGGAGGATGTCTCTTTCTTGTTCAACATACTCTGCACGAAGCTTTTAGCCTTTTCTTCCGCTTGCCTTACGGTAAGTTTGTATTTGATGATAAACTGCGCAAATTGGCTTTGATAATCCGGTTCCACTGCCAGGACGGCTCGGGCATGCCCTGCGCTGAGGCTTTCGGATGCAACCAGATTGATCACATCTTCGGGCAGTTTTAGCAGACGCAGACTATTGGAGATGGTGGTTCTCTCTTTTGCCATCACTTGAGCTATCTCGGAATGAGTAAGGCCAAAGTCTTCTGCAAGAGCCTGATAAGCGAGGGCTTCCTCGATGGGATCGAGGTCTTCACGCTGGATGTTTTCAATGATCGCCATCTGCAATT
The DNA here is from genome assembly GCA_028706475.1 of Candidatus Cloacimonadota bacterium. Lineage (NCBI taxonomy): Bacteria > Pseudomonadati > Candidatus Cloacimonadota > Candidatus Cloacimonadota bacterium. The sequence continues at coordinate 19,399 of JAQWBI010000009.1, read as the reverse complement.
GCTCTTTTTTGGATACTGAGCGTATCACCACGGGAACAGAGTCCAAACCTGCCAACTTTGCCGCTTCCAACCTGCGTTCACCGGCTATCAGTTCGTAATCGCTGCCTTCACTTTTGGTAACGATCAAGGGTTGGATAATACCATTTTCCAGGATGGATTTAGCCAATTCCTGCAGTTTGGCGGGTTCAAACTTCTTGCGTGGTTGAAAGCAATTGGGGTGGATGCGCTCAATGGGCAGAGTGCCTATTCCGGCAGATATAGTCTCTGTTTTATCGTTGTTTGGGATCAATGCCGAAAGGCCGCGTCCAAGGCGTTCATTCATGTTTTCCTCTTCATTTGCTGCGCTCGATAACTTCGTTGGCCAGGTTCAGGTAACTCATGGCACCAGGCGAGCGGATATCGTATAGAAAGATGGGTTTGCCAAAGCTTGGAGCTTCGGTAAGCTTGATGTTACGCGGAATCACACTGCGAAACACTTTTTCCTTGAAATAGCGATGCACTTCCTTGGCTACCTGCATGCTCAGATTCACGCGTTTGTCAAACATTGTAAGCAGGATGCCAATGATGTTCAGGGCGGGATTCAGGTTCTTTTGAATCAGGCGGATTGTGGTGAGCAATTGGCTGACGCCTTCCAGAGCGTAGTATTCGCATTGAATGGGTACCAATACATCGCTGGAGGCTGTCATTGCATTCACCGTGAGCAGGCCCAGCGAAGGCGGACAGTCTATCAATATATAATCCCAGTCGTTCAAGACAGGTTTTAGGGCTTCTTTGAGCTTGTGTTCACGGGCAAATTCGTGAACCAGTTCGATTTCAGCACCGGTGAGATTGATGTTTCCCGGTACACAAAAGAGGTTTTGGGTGCTGGTAGGCAGGATGCAATCTGTAATTGGCACTCTTCCGATAAGGGCGTCGTACACCTGCAGTTCCACCTTGTCTTTGTCGATACCGACTCCACTGGTTGCGTTGCCCTGCGGATCAAGGTCTATGAGCAAGGTGCGTTTCTCCAGCACAGCTAAGGCTGCAGCAAGGTTCACGGTAGTGGTGGTCTTTCCCACACCGCCTTTCTGGTTCACAATCGTAATAATCTTTGCCATATAGTATCTTTATCAATCCTTTTAGCGTTTCATCAGATCTCGCTGGGCAATCTGTATCAATCTGCGCAAGCCCAAGCTTTCGTCCTCTATCTGCAGTAACTTTTCGTAGCGGATACCCTCCAGATCATCCATAGAGCGCGATTTGTACATCACCAGATGACCGGATGGCTTCAACAACCGTCTGAGCGGAGAATAATAACGCTCGCTCAGCGCAACCGCCCGGCACAATATGATGTCGAAGCTGGGTCGCCGTGCTACAAATGCGTAATCTTCCAAGCGGGCACACTCCACTCTCGTCCTGGGTAAAGATAGCGCTTCCACAATGTCATTTAGTACTTTGGTCTTTTTAGCAATGCTATCTAGCAGGATAAGTTCACAATCCGGGCTTACCAGCTTGATGGGAATCCCGGGTAAACCACCGCCGGAACCGAAGTCCAAAACGGTTTTATCCCTAAAGTCCAAACATTGGATAGCTAGAAGACTGTCAAGAAAATGCTGTATCCAATAGCTATTAACCGACATCTTCCGGGAGATCAGATTTACCCCCTTGTTGTGCTCCACCAGGAGACTGTGGTAGTATTCAAACTTCCCCATCAAGACGGGCACATCAGGTAGATCAAGCTTGATCAGATAGTCTTCAAATCTCTTTTTTTCCGGGTTCATTTGTTATCCTCCGGCAGGTTTCGGATTAAAGTCTGAATCAAAAAGGAGGGATCATCGTCAAAAGAAGCGATGGCCTCCTTTGCCTCTTCGCTTTGGTGCAGGCTGATGGATCTTGCCACCAGAAAACGCAGGCGTTCATTTGGGATATCCTTGTGTTCTAAAAGCATTGCAAGGCTTTCAGGGCCATCCATGTAAGCCAAAACTGCTATACAGGTTGCCAGGTAGCGCTCTGCAGACAGATGAGCGGCGATGACCGGCAAAAGACGTTGATCCCGCTTACCTGCCAGGAGTGAGATGGCCGTCTTTGCCTTCAGAGAATCGGGATCGCTGCTGTAGTTCAAAAGTGCGTCACAAAAAGCGCTGTCGGCGTCGCAAAGAGCTTGCAAGGCACGATACTCCAATCCGGATTGATTGGCAAGTTTGTGCTCCAGAATGTATGCTGAAGCCTCAGAGGCTCTGCTAAGCATGATTTCCCGTGCTTTACGCACGCGGTTTATGGCGTTGCCCACTTCCCATTCGGAAGCGGCGGCAAAGATATCTTCGATAGGAGCGTCTTCAGCAGGGGGAGCCAATTGCGTTTCGTCCTCTTCCACCGGCGGTGCGCTTACTACATTCAAGTTCAGATCTCTGCCCATGCCATAAGTGCCTTTGTACCAAGTGCTGTCGTTTGCGCAAGCGCTGTCGGGATACAGGTCTTCACCTCCAGCATCCAAAAAGATCCCCAGCCCTCCGGAATTGCGGCTGAAACCTGCAAAACCATAGTTTTGGGGCTCTTTACGCTCGTAGCGGTCGTTGCCCTGTTTATCAATAAAAATCCCCAGGGAGTTGGAAATTCCCAATCCGTTTCCGCCGTGGATGGAGTAGGCATCGTCTCCGGCGGCATCGATCAGCAGACCAAAGCCATAATCATGCCCGGCACCCTGTCCGGGACCATTACGGGAATAGTAACAGTCGTTTCCCGCCTCATCGTAGAGCATACCTGAAGCCATGTGGATACCCGAGCCCTGGGGATAGTAAACAGCATTGTAAATATCATTCCCGCTGAGATCCATCAGAATACCCGTGGCAAACCAATATCCCACGCCCTGGGCATATACTCCGCCCAAGTATTTGTCGTTTCCCGCTTCATCGAAGAGAAAGCCCAGACCGCCTGCCAAATCGGGACGCATGCCAAATCCCATGCCTTGTCCCATAGTACGGAAATCGTTTGGCATCAGAGGCGCATGATAGTATTTACCTCCCAGATAGTAAGTATCCGACCCAGCTCTGTCTGCAAGTAAACCTACTCCGTAGGTGCCGCCAAAAGCCTGAGCCATGCTGTATGCGCTGTAAGAGTCGTTTCCTTTGTTATCTTCAAGGCAGGCAATACCCAGTATTCCCGCACCTTGTGCGAACAATCCGCCTCGATAATTGTCGTTGCCAGCATTGTCCGTGTGCCACATACTTCCCATTACTGCGGAGAACGAGAAATCCGCCAATTGGTAGAAATCGTCTCCCGCATAATCTGCGCTAAAGCACAATCCTCCCCGGGCAAACAGGGAAGGTTCTGGGCAACTATACAGATCATTACCATTGAGATCCACCAAAATCGTAAAAGGATGCGTACGGGAGCTTTCGAGGGGAATTCGGTATATATCATCTCCATCGGGTTCCAGGATCATACAGAGCTGATTATTTGCCATATCCGGGATACTTACGGCAGAATAGCTGTCGTTTCCGGGGCTTCCGATGATCATGATGCCCCATTTGCTTTTGTAAACAATCTGTTTTCGGTTTTGGGGTTTATACTGGGCAATTCTGTCACGCAATTCCAGCATTGCCTTTGAAGAGGCGATAAGCGCTCCCATATCCATCTTCTCCATCATGGCAATGTAGCTGTCCATTTCCACGCTTTCCAGCCAGGGAAGGCCCTTTTTGGCAAAATAGGATTTATAGAAATCTTTATCCTCTTCTTCTAGCATCATTTGAATAAGAAATGCCAGCAAACTGTCGCTCTGAGCGGAACTGAGAGCGCTGAAGCACTTCTGATATATAGCATTGATGCTATCCAGGCATAGTTCAATATGCTTCAGGAAATCTTTGGGTTTGCGAATGCGGGGCATTTTGGGCAGATCAAACTGGTATGCAGTGCTACTTTTAGCCACATAACCAAAGTAATCCAGTATTTCTGCTTTACTATCGCTGTGCATTATCTGTTTCAATTCTTCCAGCTTGTCCGCCGCAGAGATACCTCCGCCCAGGATTTCCATGTGCCAATCGGACTTTGCTCTGCAAGCGGGATCCCAATCCCGGTGAAAAGCGGTGTGGGAAAGTGCAAAATCCTTTTGTGAAAGCATATCAGAGATCTGTTCCAATTCCGGTTGGCTAATAAGTCCTTGAGCATGCAGATAAGCCATATATCCCCCAAAGGGTATAAGCAAAACTATCATGATCAATACTCTAGCAATACGTGAAGAAATCATTTACACCTCATGGAGGCAAGACTAAATACACTGGCTGATATTGTCAAATGTTCTTTTATGCTTTGCCATTTTGCACAGCATCAGAACCCGGATAGGGGATAAACTCGGATAATGCGAATGGAGTTCAAGACACCTATGCTATCTATATCTATTAAAATAAGTTAAGAGGTGACTTGGACTTAGGGCAATGCATAGAATCCACACTAGATATTGAAGTCCATTTGATCATAAAACATATAGGTATACAATAAGATACATAAGGGCAAATGAACTCCATTTGATTATTCGAGCTAAACGAAAACCGGTATCCGCGGACACCGGTTTATATATAGACTCAAAGTAATAGTCTATTATTTCAGGCCTTCGGCTTTGGTGGCATCCTTCTTGGGGGTAATCGTGGATTCTTCCACGAACTGAATGATTGCCATCGGGGCGTTATCGCCTCTACGAAATCCGGCTTTGATAACTCTGGTATAGCCACCGTTGCGGTTAGCAAAAGCAGGAGCTATGTTGTCGAAGAGCTTTTTCACCAAGTCGCGGTCGCCGAGCACGCTGTAGGCAAGTCTGCGGGAGTGAACGGTATTGTTCTTTCCGTAGGTTACCACGCGTTCTACAAAGCGTCTCATTTCCTTGGCTTTGGCCAGAGTGGTATTGATCTGACCATATTCGACCATGGATTTGACGAGATTTCTCATCATCAGGCGTCTTGCATCGGTTTCACGTCCGAATTTTCTACCTTCAACTCTGTGTCGCATTTTTCACCTTCTTTTTGGGGCTTGGCACTGGTTTCCGGGGAGTGGTGGTTGCGGCTTTTTCAGCTTTGGCAGGTTTCGTTTCCGGTTCGGTTGCGGAAACGGCTGCAAGAGCCAATTCATCGGCGGGAATGATGCCGCGGCTGCGAGCTTCTTTTATCTTACGGTAGATGCTATCCACATCCATACCCAGTTCCAGATCGTATTTTTTAAGTTTTTGTACAATTTCTTCCAGTGATTTCTTACCGAAATTACGGAATTTCAGCATCTCAGCTTCTGTCTTCGAAACCAAGTCTCCAATAGTTTCAATCTCTGCCATTTCCAGGCAGTTTGCAGCACGTACTGTGAGTTCGATTTCTTTCACGCTCATGCGTAAGATGCGTTCTTTTTCTTCGAGATCGGGATCAAGATCTACATCGCGGATGTATTCAGGTTCGGTCTCAAAGAGACTGATTTTGGCTGCCATATCTTTGAGAATCTTGGCAGCAAGGAATAGAGCGATCATGGGTTCAATGGCGCCGTTGGAGTGAACTTCCAGGATCAGCTTGTCGAAATTCATACGTTCTTTAACACGCTGATGGCTTACGGTGAAATTCACTTTTAGAATAGGGGAATAGATGCTGTCTATGGGAATAAATCCCAGAGCTTTCCCTTCGGTATTCTGACGATCAGCAGACACATATCCGCGACCTATTCCCACGATCATTTCTATCTTCAGATCGATATCTTCAGTTACTTCCAGTAGATACAGGTCTTTATTGATAATCTTGACGTGAGCATTTTCCTGGATCATATTGGCAGTAATAATGCCTTTGCCTTTGTGTTCCAGAACAATGGTGCTTTCTTCCACGGTGGTGGATTCGATCACGAGTTGTTTGACCCGCAGAATCAAATCCAGATAGTCTGAATTAGTTCCGGGAATCGGAGTAAACTCATGATGCAATCCTTCTATCCGTATGAAGCGTACTGCAGCTCCCTGGATGGAGGACAACAGAATCCTGCGCAGGGTGTTTCCCATAGTGGTTCCAAATCCAGGTTCCAAAGGGCCGATTTCAAATTTGCCATAATTGCGGGAATACGTTTCTTTGTCGTGTTCCACAAATTCCGGCATTTGCAAGGGTTCAAGATACATCATATCAAACTCCTAAGGGTTTATTACTTGGAGTAGAATTCGACGATAAGACGCAGATCTACTGATACTGGAATCTCACTAGCGACAGGAATCTTATCAAAGCTGCCGCGCATGTTTTCTTTATCTACAGTTAACCAATTGTAGGGAGAAGTAGCTTCAGAGCGGTCGAGCGCTTCCACGATCATTTTCATGCCGCGGCTTTTGGGACGCACTTCCACGATATCGCCATCTTTCAACAGGAAGGATGGGATATCTACTTTTTTGCCGTTGATCATAAAATGACCATGATTGATGAATTGACGCGCCTGCATTCGGGTAGCGGCAAAGCCCATGCGGTAGATAACGTTGTCCAAGCGACGCTCCAACAATTGCATCAGGTTGTCACCCGTTACGCCGCCAGCCTTGGCAGCCTTTACAAAGTAGTTTTTAAACTGCTTTTCCATCAGGCAATAGGTGAGGCGGAGTTTTTGCTTTTCGCGCAGGTGAACCGCGTAATCCGAGAATTTACGACGCATCAGGTTGCCATGCTGCCCCGAAGGATATTTACGCTTGGCAAGGATGCGGTCGTATTTATTTGTGCCAAAGATGTTTTCGCCAAATCTGCGGCATACTTTTGCTTTTGGTCCGGTATATCTAGCCATGATTTCTCCTTATATCCTTCTGGTTTTTGGGGGACGGCAACCGTTGTGCGGAATCGGGGTTTCGTCCTTGATCATGGTTACTTTAATGCCTGCAGCATTGATAGCGCGGATGGAAGATTCTCTTCCGCCACCGGGTCCTTTAACGACAACACTTACTTTTTGGATACCCATTTCAGCTCCGGCTTTAGCAACTTCTGTAGCAGCCATCTGTGCGGCAAAAGGAGTACTTTTGCGAGAGCCTTTGTAGCCGACCTTGCCACCCGAACTCCAGGCAAGGACGTTGCCGGAACGATCGGTGAGCGAAACAATGGTGTTGTTGAAGCTGGAGTGCACAAAGATCATTCCTTCATCAAAGGAAAGGCGTACGCGTTTTTTCTTTGTTCTGATTTTCTTAGCCATGAATCATGCTCCTATTTCTTCTTCTTTATGGTGCTGGAACGGGGACCCTTGCGGGTGCGGGCGTTGGTGTGGGTTCTCTGGCCACGCACCGGAAGGCCGCGTTTGTGACGCAGACCACGATAGCTACCAATTTCCATGAGCCGTTTGATGTTCATGGCAACCTGGGTTCTTAAAGATCCTTCCACGATATACTCGTTCTGAATGATATCGCGCAGTACCTTTTCCTCATCCAAAGAGAGATCAGCGACTTTCTTCATAAAATCGACATTGGCTTTTTGGCATATCTCGATGGCCCGGCTTCTGCCGATGCCATAGATATAGGTAAGACCAATGAAGAGCCGCTTTGTCTTGGGAATCTCAATACCTGCAATATGTGCCAAGTTGGTCCTCCTTTCTTAACCCTGTCTTTGCTTGTGTTTAGGGTTAGAGCTGCAGATAACTCGAATAACGCCATGGCGTTTGATTATTCTACAATCTTTGCAGATTATCTTAACTGATGCTTTGACTTTCATTGTTATCTCCTTGCAATTCCCGAAGGAATAAGCAATTCTCTTATTTATAGCGGTAAGTGATTCTGCCGCGACTAAGATCATAAGGAGAAAGCTCAACTTTCACCTTGTCTCCGGGCAGTATTCTTATATAATGCATCCGCATCTTGCCGGAGGAATGAGCCAATATCTCGTGGCCATTTTCCAGCTCAACGCGAAAAGTAGTATTAGGTAGCGCTTCTGTAACCACGCCTTCCACTTCAATAACGCCTGATTTACTCATGAATCTTCCTTCTCTTACGCTTTTGTAAGTATCTCAGCTTCGGCATCGCTTATCAGAATAGTGTGTTCATAATGAGCAGAAAGGCTTCCGTCTGCCACCATAAACTCCCATCCCTTTTCGATTACGCGGTTTGTGCCGATGTTTACCATGGGTTCGATGGCCACAGTCATCCCGGCCTTCAATCGTGGGCCATATCCGGCCCGGCCGGTATTTGGTATCTGAGGCTCTTCATGCAGTTCACGTCCCACACCATGTCCGGTGAGGTCATCTGCGGCGTAGTATCCCTGAGTTCTGATGTATGAACCGATGGCGGAAGAAATGTCGCCAACTCTGGCTCCCGCAACAGCCGCACGAATACCAATCGCTAAAGCAGCTTCGGTAACTTCCATCAAACGGGAAGCTTCGCTGCTGATGCCACCGATCCCGTAGGTACGGGCTGCATCGCCATAGTAACCATCCTTGATTACACCGACATCGATGCCGATAATATCACCCTCTTCCAAAACTACTTTTCTGGAGGGAATGCCATGCACGATAACGCTGTTTGGCGATGTGCACAGGGTGCCGGGGAAAGGTTTGAGCCCCGGAATCTGATATCCCTTGAATGCAGGCCTGCCGCCGCGATTACGAATAAAGCTTTCCGCAAAAGCGTCCAGCTCCCAGGTGGAAATGCCCGGTTTCATCATCTCTTCAAGAGAATCGAGCAATTCGGCGATTATCTTACAGGCGGCTCTGATCTTTTCGATTTCGGAAGGTGACTTCAAGTAGATCATGCTTAGCTGCTGCGTCCTCTGAGCTTACCCTTTTTCATGAAGCCGTCGTAGTGACGCATTACCAGGTGTGATTCTATCTGCTGAAGAGTATCGAGAGCAACACCCACCACAATGATGAGTCCCGTTCCGCCAAAATAGAAAGGCAGATCAAAACGATTGCTCATGATCTCGGGCAGCAGAGCTACAAAGGCAAAGAAAACAGCACCCGGAAGGGTGATTCTGGTGAGCACACTATTGATGTATTCGGCGGTCTTCTTGCCGGGTTTTTTACCGGGGATATGACCGCCATACTTTACCATGTTCTCTGCCATCTCGGTTGGGTTCAGCACAATGGCTGTGTAGAAATAGGCAAAGAAGATAATCAGCGCAACGTATAAAATGGTGTACAGAGCTGCTCCGGGGGACAACCAACGCTGGAGAGTAACCCAGAAGCCGCCGCTGCTTCCGAAGAAGGCAGCTATAGTAGCAGGAAACATCAGCACACTCTGTGCAAAGATGATGGGGATCACGCCAGCAGTGTTCACGCGCAGGGGAATGTAGGTGCTTTGTCCACCATATACTCTGCGTCCTACAATACGCTTTGCATATTGAACCGGGATCTTACGGGTAGCTTCGGTTACAAAGATAACTGCAGCCGTAACTGCCACCATGAGGACGATCGCAAAAATAGCTTTCCAGGCATAAGTGGGATCTGCGGCAATTTTTTGGAACATCCGGATAAAACCTTCCGGATAACGAGCGATTATACCTGCAAAGATGATGAGCGAAATACCATTACCAATGCCGTTTTCGGTGATCTGCTCACCCAACCACATTACTATCATGGTACCCGTTACCAAGGTTACTATACCGGTGAAATGGAACAGAAATCCGGGATGCGGAACCACTCCACCACTGAGGTTTGTAAGCCACAAAGTGATGGTGATGGCATTGAAGGCACCTAAGCCTACCGTGCCATAGCGGGTTATCTGATTCATTTTCTTCTGTCCTTCGGCTCCTTCTTTACGAAGCTTCTCGAAATAGGGAATAATGCTACCCAACAACTGGATCACAATGGACGCCGTAATGTAAGGCATAATTCCCAAGGCAAACACCGAAGCACGTTCAAAGTTTCCACCCACGAAGAGATCGAGCAATCCAAACAGAGTGTTTCCACCCTCTCTGGCGCCTTCAAAGAATGCACGCAGCGCAGTGGCATCCACACCGGGTATGGGCACAAAACTGCCCATGCGGTACAGAACCAGGAAGAGCGCTGTGAACAGGATCTTCTTCTTCAGGTCCGGAATCCGGAACATGTTTGTAATAGTCTTCAGCAAATTAAACTACCTCCGCCTTGCCGCCGTTCTTCTCGATGAGCGCTTTAGCGTTTTTGGAAAAAGCGTTCGCTTTGATATGAACAGCTTTGGTGAATTCTTCAGTAGTTCCGGCCAGTACTTTCACCGGAGCTTTAGCTTTTTGACCTTTAGACGGGATCAAGCCCATTGCTTCGAGCTTGGCGATGTCGAAATCGGTCTCTTCCAAACCTACCAGACGGGAGAGGTTTAGGCTACGATAGCCCTCTCGGAAGATGTTTTTAAATCCGCGCTTGGGCAGACGGCGGTTGATAGGCATCTGACCACCTTCAAAGGAAGCTGGAACATTGCCACCGGCACGGGCCTTATTACCTTTGTGTCCACGACCGGCCTGATGACCGTATCCCGAACCCTGACCCTTGCCCAGACGTTTTTTGTTCTTCCTGCCGGCTGGTCTGCCAATATTGGTGAGTGTTAACATTGTTATTCTCCCTGCACTTCTTCTACTTTTAGCAGGTACGATACTTTGTTGATCATACCGCGGATCACGGGGTTATCTTCGTGAATCCGGCTGCTGTTGAGTTTGTTCAGGCCAAGGGATTTTACAACCCTCTTGTGCGCTTCAATACGATTTATGGTGCTGCGGATTAGGGTAACTTTTAGCTGTTTCACTTCTCCTCCCTGCCGGTGAGCTGAGCAACTGTTTTATTGCGCAGACGGGCTACATCGGAGATGGTGCGCATGGATTTGAGGCCAAGGATGGTAGCTTTCACCACGTTCGTGGGGGTGTTACTGCCCAAAGACTTGCACAGGATGTTTTGGATCCCGGCGGCCTCAAAGATGGCACGGGTAGTGTTCCCCGCGATTACTCCGGTACCCGGAGAGGCAGGTTTTATCATCACACGGCTGGCGCCAAAACGTGCTACGATATCATGGGGCACGGTTCCTTTCACGATTGGTACATGGAACATGCTTTTCACGGCTTTTTCTTTGGCTTTACGAATCGCATCCACGATCTCGTTTGCCTTGCCGCTGCCCACGCCAACGTTTCCAGCCTTGTCTCCCACCACCACTATGGCGGAAAAGGAGAAATTACGGCCACCTTTTACAACTTTTGCCACGCGCTTGGTATCGATAATCTTCTCTACCAGGGTTTCTTCTTCAAGATTCTGATTGTGTTGGTAATTCAAGCTTTCCTCCTGTTTAGAACTCAAGCCCGGCTTTGCGGGCGCCATCAGCCAGAGCTTTCACTCTGCCGTGATACTTGTATCCGGCACGATCGAAGGCGATGGTTTTGATTCCGGCTGCCAGAGCTTTTTTGCCAAGTGCTCTGCCAACTTCATGACTGATCTCAGTCTTGGTTTTGGCTTCACCAGCAGAAAAATCTTTGGCTTTGGAAGACATCGAGCATAGGGTGATCCCTTTGCTATCGTCGATAATCTGCGCGTAGATATATTTATTTGAACGAAATACCACGAGGCGGGGCCGTTCGCTGCTGCCTGATATGCGTTTGCGGATTGCGGCACGGCGTCTGGCGCGTAGGGAACTCTTTATCTTACTATTAGATTTTATCATTTTACATTACCTCTTATTTGCTTCCGGCTTTTCCGGCTTTGATGGTAACGTGTTCATCATGATAGCGAACACCTTTACCTTTGTAGTTTTCCGGAGGACGACAGCCACGCACTTCAGCGGCAAACTGACCAACCAATTGTTTGCTGATTCCCTCGATGTTTATGATGGATGAGAAATCACTGCGGCCGCCTTTGGAACGCGGCACAGCATTGGCTTCCACCTTCAGTCCGGCAGGAATGCGCATCAGGATATCGTGTGAGTATCCCAATGTAAGCTTGAGCCATGGGCCCACCACTTCTGCACTGTAACCGGTACCGATCACATGGAGAGTCTTTTTGTAGCCTTCGCTTACACCGGTAACCATATTCTGGATCAAGGCGCGGGAAAGGCCATGAATGGCGCGTAGGTTCTTGGTTTCGTTTGCGCGTTTTACGCTAAGTACGTTTTCATTGAGCTCGAGGCTGATTCCAGGCATCAGGGTATAGCTGAGTTCGCCCAGCTTACCTTTTACGGTGATTGTGTTGTCTTCAATCTTTACATTCACATCGGAGCTAAGTTTGATAGGTGATTTTCCTATGCGGGACATAATTTCCTCCTACCAAACACGGCAGACATACTCGCCGCCAACGTGGTTGAGTCTGGCATCGCGATCCACCATCACTCCCGAAGAAGTGGATATCACCGCACAGCCAGTGTTGTTGTACACGCTGGGCAATTTGTCTGCTTTGACGTAAACACGTCTTCCGGGTTTAGAAACTCTTACTAATCCTTGCATTACGGGTCGTCCGTCATTTGTGTAACGCAGAATTACCAATATACGCTTGTAATTGAATTTGTGCTCCGGATCTTTGTCTAATACCTGAAAGCTATTTACAAAGTTTTCCTCAGCAAGGATCTTCACCAGCGCTTCTACTATTTTGCTGTGATTGACGATCACTTGTGAGTGTCCGGCACGATATGCATTGCGGATTTTGGTCAATGCATCAGCTATCGGATCAGATACGCTCATTTATATCTCCTTAGGTTTTACCAGCTACTTCTGGTGATTCCGGGGATCTGTCCCTCGGAAGCGTATTTGCGGAAGCAAAGGCGGCACATGCCAAAGTGGCGCATGAATGCACGCGGGCGGCCGCAAATCTTGCAACGGTTGTACTTTCTTACATTGAACTTGGGAGTTCTTTGTTGCTTGATGATCAATGAGGTCTTTGCCACAATCTCTCCTTATTCGGCTCTTTGGAACGGCATGCCAAGCTCACGCAGGAGCTGACGGCATTCTTCGTCGTTGTGAGCTGTGGTTACTATGGTGATGTTCATACCGCGCACGGCATCCACTTTGTCAAACTCGATTTCGGGGAAGATGGTCTGTTCTTTGATACCAAAGGAATAGTTACCTCTGCCGTCAAAAGAATCATTCTTGATCCCACGAAAGTCGCGAATTCTGGGAATGGCGATGGAAGTCAGCCGATCGAAGAATTCATACATGATCTCATCGCGCAAGGTCACCTTGCAACCGATGGGCATTCCCTGGCGCAACTTGAAGTTCGATATGGATTTGCGAGCTTTGGTAACCAAGACCTTACGGCCGGTGATCTGCTCCAAATCCTTTACTGCATTATCCAGTATCGCTTTGTTTTGAGTGGCACTTCCCACGCCCATACTAACTACTATTTTGACCATTTTAGGAACCTGATGAGGATTCTTGTAGCCAAAATGCTTGGTAAGGGCTGGAACTACCTGGCTCTTATATTTCTCTTTGAGTCGGTTCATTGTTGTTGCTCCTTAGTTTACAGCTCGTCGCCGGACTTTTTGCAAACGCGAATACGGCGTCCTTCACGAACCTGGATCACGGGTTTTGATACCCCACCCAGTTTCTCGTTGAAAAGCATCACATTCGAAGCATTGACCGGAGCTTCTTTGGTGATGATTCCGCCTTGGGGATTGCGCTGACTTGGCTTGGCGTGTTTTTTTATCAGGTTTACTTTTTCCACAATCACACGACCGGTTTTGGGATAGGCTCTCAATACATGTCCTTTCTTGCCTTTGTCTTCACCGGATATGACCACTACAAAGTCACCTTTTTTGAGATTCAGTTTCTTTCCCACGCATCCTCCTACAATACTTCCGGAGCAAGGGATACAATCTTCATGTATCCGGCTTCACGCAGTTCGCGAGCCACTGGACCAAAGATGCGGGTACCCTTGGGCTCGAGTTTATCATCGATCACTACAGCGGCGTTGTCGGAAAAACGGATGTAAGATCCGTCCGGACGACGTACTTCTTTGGCAGTACGCACGATCACGGCTTTCTCGACAGCACTTTTTTTCACTTTGCCGCCTGGAGTAGCGGATTTGATGGCTACCACGATCACATCGCCTACGGTGGCATACTTGCGTTTGGAGCCACCCAAGACTTTGATGCACATGGCTTTTTTAGCGCCGGAGTTATCGGCGATATTCAATATGGTTTGTACTTGAATCATTCCCAAACTCCCTTATTTACTTCTCTCTACAATCTTGTGCAGAGTCCAGCGTTTACGGGCACTTAGCGGACGTGATTCGCGAATCTGTACGATATCACCTTCGCGGGCCTCGTTGTTTTCGTCGTGAGCCATAAACTTCTTATGGCGGCGGACGGTCTTTTTGTATAGCGGATGGATGTATTGGCGTTGAACGCGAACGACGATGCTTTTGTCGTTTTTATCCGAAACCACCACACCCTGTTTGATCATTCTACGTGTGTTTTCCACTTTCACCTCAAGCCTTTAGCTCTTTTTCTTTGATGATGGTGAGTATCCGGGCAATCTCGCGTTTGGCGATCCGGATGCGGTCTGTGCGATCGAGCAGGTTTTTGGCTTTTTGAAAGCGCAAGTTAAAGAGCTCGATGCGGAGTTCTTCGATTCTGGCCTGCAGCTCGTGGGTGCTGAGGTCGCGTATTTCGTCGATCTTCATAATTCCACTCCTTCACGGGCAACCATACGGGTTCTGATGGGGAGCTTGTGGGCGGCCAGACGCATGGCTTCTTTGGCTGTGGCAAGGTCTACGCCTTCGATCTCAAACATTACACGACCGGGACGAACTACCGCCACCCAATATTCCGGGGCGCCTTTACCTTTTCCCATACGGGTCTCTGCCGGTTTACTGGTAATGGGTTTGTCCGGGAAAATGCGGATCCAAACCTTACCAACACGTTTCATGTGACGAGTGATCGCAATACGAGCAGCTTCGATCTGGCGGCTGGAGATGAAAGCATCATCCAGGGCTATCAAGCCATAATCGCCAAAATCGACATTGCAGCCGGTCCAAGATAGACCGTTGCGTCTGCCCTTCATCATCTTGCGATGTCTTACTTTTTTTGGTGCTAACACTGCTCTCTCCTTATGACAATATGTCGCCTTTGTAGATCCACACTTTGATGCCGATCACGCCGTATGTGGTTTGTGCTTCCACAAGGGCATAGTCTATATCAGCACGAATAGTGTGGAGCGGGGTGCGTCCCTGTTTGTAACGCTCGGTACGCGCGATTTCTGCGCCGCCAAGGCGTCCGGAAACCTGAACTTTTACTCCGAGAGCGTTGTCTCTCATCACATTACGTATTGCCATTTTCATCGCACGGCGGAAAGAAACGCGTTCTTCCAGCTGGCGGGCAATCTCTCTACCCACAAGGCGGGCATCCAACCACATCTTGTCGATCTGTTCCACGTTGATGGATACAGCGACCGGGGCAGGGCGGTTTTTGTTTATCAGTATGTTCAGCTCGCCACGCAACTTCTCGATATCTTCACCTTTCTTACCGATCACCAAACCGGGGCGGGCAGTAGAGATATCTATCTGAATGGAGCTGGTCTTCCGGTAAATCTTGATCTTGGAGACCATTTTATCGGCCAGACGCTTCTGAATGTAGCTGCGTATTTTTATGTCTTCCTGGAGAGAATCCACATAAGACGAGCCTTGAGCAAACCAGATGGAATCGGTGTCTTTATTTACGCCGATGCGGTACAGAATGGGGTGTATTTTTTGTCCCAAGGTATTCCTCCTATTCTAAAGTCTGGATCTCCAGGGAAATATGACAGGTCTGTTTCCTGATCTCAAATGCTCTTCCCTGAGCTCTTGGCATGAATCTTTTCATCTGAGGACCCTCATCGGCCATCGCCTGGCTTACATAAACCTGGTTGAGGTCGATCTTGGGATCCTTTACCTGGGCGTTGGCTATTGCTGAATCCAACACTTTACTAACAATACCAGCCGCTCTGCGACGTGAGAAACGCAGGATGTTTTGGGCTTCGCTTACACGTTTGTAGCGAATGGTGTCCAAGACCAGTCTGGCTTTGCGGGCAGAACCACGAGCGAAACGCAATTTTGCTGTTGCTTCCATTTCTTATCTCCTATCTGCCTTTTTTCTTCTTTTCTTTATGGCCACGGTAGGTACGTGTGGGTGAGAATTCACCAAGCTTGTGCCCCACCATGTTCTCCGTTACGTACACGGGTACAAATTTATGACCGTTGTGAACGGAAAAAGTATGACCGATAAAGTCCGGAGTTATCACCGAACGACGGCTCCAGGTCTTGATCACGCTTTTCTTGTTATCGTCATTGAGGACTACAACTTTCTTCATCAAGTGATCGTCAACGAAGGGGCCTTTTTTAATTGAACGTGACATATCTATATCCTCACACTATCTCTTTTTAACCGCTTTCACGATATACTTATCGGAATACTTGCGGGTTTTGCGGGTTTTTCCACCCTTGGCAGGTTTGCCCCAGGGGGATACGGGATGTCTGCCGCCGGATGATTTCCCTTCACCGCCACCCATGGGGTGATCAACCGGGTTCATTACCACGCCGCGAACGGTGGGGCGAATTCCCATCCAGCGTTTACGCCCGGCTTTGCCAATTTTGATCAGAGAGTGATCAAGATTGCTTACCTGGCCGATTGTGGCAAGGCATTCCTTGCGGATCAGGTGCACATCATTGGAGGGCATCTTCACATGAACGTAGTCACCATCTTTGGCCACTACTTGAGCAAAGGCGCCGGCACTGCGAGCGATCTGGCCGCCACGGCCTTTCTTCAGCTCGATGTTGTGAACCACGCTACCCAAAGGTATTCTATCCAGGGGGAGAGCATTGCCTACCGCTACTTCTGCTTCGGGACCGCTCATCAGCTTGCTGCCCACTTCCAATCCGTCGGGAGCAATGATGTAGCGCTTTTCGCCGTCAACATAGTGCAGTAGTGCGATGCGAGCAGTGCGATTGGGATCGTATTCGATGGAGGCAACTTTGGCCGGAATACCGATCTTATCACGTTTGAAATCTATAATACGGTAGTGCTTACGGTGTCCACCGCCACGATGACGGCAGGTGATGCGACCGCGGTTGTTACGTCCACCGGTTTTCGGCTTGGGTTTCAGCAGAGATTTTTCCGGAGTGGAGGCGCTAATCTCATTAAAGCTATAACCCGTGCGATAGCGGAGGGAAGGGGTAGTAGGTTTATAATGCTTAATTCCCATTTTTATACCTCAAAATCGGCTATTTTGTCGCCTTCGCGCAGGGTTACGATCGCCTTCTTCCAATCCGGGCGCTTACCATTGTATTTGCCCAAACGTTTTGGCTTGCCCATCATACGGATGGTGTTTACTGCCAAAACCTTCACTGCAAAGATGTGCTCGATGGCTTTGGCGATCTCAATCTTATTGGCATTTATCGATACCTTGAAGGTGTAGATATTGTCTGTAGCTACTTGTGTGCTGCTCTTCTCTGTGATGATGGGAGCTATAACTATATTACGCGGATGTATCATGAGCTGAATACCTCCTCTACTTTTTTCAGTGCATCATCGCTTAAGATGATGTAGCTGCTCTTCAGAATCTCATAAGCATGCAGTTGCTCTGCGCGATCGGTCATCACGTCCGGCAGATTGCTGAAGCTTTTAACTGTAGGAAGGTGATGTCCATTGGTAACCACCAGTTTGCGGCCTCTTTCAGGAGCCACTTTGGCAAGGATTTCCAGAGCTTGCTTGGTGCTGGCTGTGTCGAAATTGAGACCTTCGATGATGCAGATGCGGCCGTTGCGCGCCCGATCGGTAAGGGCAACCTTCAGAGCCATACGCTTCTTGGTACGCGGAATGGGACGGGTCCAATCTTTCGGGTAGAGCGCAAAAGCCTTGCCGCCATGTACGCGGACGGGTGAACGGCGGGTTCCCATGCGGGCATTACCGGTTCCCTTCTGTTTGAAAAGCTTCTTCGTGCTGCCTTGGGTCATGGAGCGATTCTTTTTTTGCACTGTACCTTGACGCTGATTGCTGAGATACATAGTAACAACTTCGTGCAATAGCACTTTGGGAGAGTTTACATCCACGTCGAATACGGAAAGCGGAAGTTCCACTTCTCCGATCATCTCACCTTGGATATTATATTTTTTTGCTTTTACCATTTGTCTCCCCCTACTGTTCCTTATGTAATACTACTAAGGAATTGCGATGGCCGGGTACAGCACCCTTGACCATTACCAGGTTCCGCTCGGCATCCACTTTCACCACGTCCAAATGACGCGTGGTTACATTGGCATTGCCATGTTGTCCCGCCATTTTCATACCCTTGAACACGCGTGATGGCTGGGCACATTGACCGATGGAACCGGGGCCGCGGAACGATTCGTGGGAACCGTGGGTAGCGATGAATCCGCCAAAACCATGACGCTTCATCACACCGGTATAACCACGACCTTTGGATTTTGCGGTAACAGATACTGTCTCACCCGCACCAAACAATGTGGCGTCCAGAGCATCACCAGTGTTATACTGATCGAGCTGCTGGCCGAGGGCGGGGCGAAATTCTCTTACAAAACGGTAGTTTGCACTGCCGTATTTCTTGAAATGTCCCAGCATGGGCTTTGACACCTTACGTTCAGGTATCTCTTCAAAACCCACCTGGATGGCATCATAACCATTGGTTTCGATTGTACGTTTACAGATCACTTTGCACGGACCGGCTTGTATCACGGTAACCGGAATCACTTTGCCGCTCTCGTCAAATATCTGAGTCATACCTATTTTCTTTCCGATAAGTCCGATCATGCTTAGCTCCTGGTATTTGCCTTGATCTCCACATGAACTCCCGCAGGCAGACTGAGCTTCTTCAAAGCATTGGTAGTCTGCTGGGTAGGATTCATGATGTCAACCAAACGTTTGTGAACCAACATCTGGAATTGGTCTTGAGATTTCTTGTCGGTATGGGGTGAACGTAAAACCGTGTATATTGTACGATCTGTAGGCAGCGGGATTGGCCCCACAACCTTGGCGCCAGTGTTACGTGTGCTCTTCACGATCTCCGCGACAGATTGATCCAATAAACGATGGTCATAAGCTTTCAACTTAATCCGAATACGATTTTCCTGTTTACTCACTGGAACCTCCACTATTTGGGCAGATTTCACCTGAAATGCACACGATATGCTGGATACAGCTCCGCCTCGCTATCAAGTGGATATGCCGCTGGCTTGTTATTAAATTATTCAGACTGCCGCCGAAGCAACAGCCACCACGATACTCACAATGAGTATCCTGATAGTAGGATATCATTATTCCTCCTAAAGAACTATAAGCCCCTGCTAAATATGGGACTTGTGCTTCACGCTCAAGGCGCTTTTACTATGTTTGTACACAAGAATTTAGATGTCCAAATCTGTCAATCCATTTTTTCTAATTGATTCGAATCTTCGGATTGAGACTGTTCAATACCTCCCACTTCATTATGCTACTTTCCTTGTGTTCTTAGAGAAAAGCAGGTCGAGATGGTTCCAAGCGAGCTTTTCTTGACAAATTTGGGAGATATTTAGACTGGCGATCAGC
>JAQWBI010000008.1 GCA_028706475.1 Candidatus Cloacimonadota bacterium | reverse complement strand
AAAGATGGCATACTGGCCTTCTTGTCAATTCGGTTTCGAAAGCATATTTTAGTCGTTTCGCCCACTTTTTCACCTAACTCATGCGCTAACTCATTGGAAATAGATCAGGTCAAAGTGAACAGTCTCTGTTTTTGGTACAGAGATCAGCCCGAACCCTCCTGGAAGACGCGAGGTTAGCTCACTTGCTTAAGCCCGGCTTACATGCACCCAAAAGTCTCGCTCGATCTTGCGTATGCGGTAGTGAAAACCCTGCCTTTGGGAGAATAGCTTTTGGATGTCTTCGTAACTATACAGAAATAATGGACAACGGTTTTTATAGCGTAATCTGCGCTGCAGGGCCAGAATGCCTCCGGCAACCGGGAAGCTGAAGAAGCAAGCGTTGCGTGTGAGGGAAAGAGCGTTGTCCACTACAGCCCGTGCATCCGGCATATAGTCCATGAAGCCCATCAGTATCACATAGTCGTAGAGGGGGCCTTCTTCCAGCTCAAAAAAATCCGCAGTTTCAAATCTACACACATCCTGCAGCCCGGCTTCGGCGGCTTTTGTACGTGCCAGCTCCGTCATTTGGGGGGCAAAATCGATGCCATATACCGAAGCTGCTCCGCGTTTTGCCAGGGCGATGCTGTAATGTCCGGGTCCACAACCCACGTCCAAAACGCTCTTACCCTCGATGGGCATACAATAGCGCATACACAGTTCATAGCGCAAGCGCATGCTTTTCCTGAAACAGCGGTTGATCACGCTCTGCCAGGGGCTTTTTACCGTGCCATAGATGGCATCGAAATCGGGAGCATAATCATCAAAGAAAGTCCGGGTTTTTTGGGGATCAGGCTCAACTATTGTGCGTTTCATAGTAGTCCTTCAAGCGTTGATATTCGGTGATCTGCAGTAGTGCCTCCAATTTGCCGGGCACGGATTTCATGTTTACATAGCTCTTGAAATAGCGATACAGATTCATGCTTATTCTGGGGTGATCGGGATCCATTTCACGGGGATGGATATAGACGAGCAGCGGCCGTTTCATCAAAGTGCGGTGCGCCATGTGGATTAATAGCGGTTTCGGGAAAAAGCGTAAATAACCACCGCCAAACATATTTAGCTTCATCCCTGCCATCTCTGCCATGCCAATGGGAAATTCACAGATACTACCGGAATTTGTTTGAATCTTTGAGGGGTAAAGCTGCACTCCAGGTATCAGGCGATGATGCAAGCGGTTTGGCACAAGCGAAGAATCGTACAGATAACCTGCTTGCAACAAGGATTCAAAGAACCAGGGATTGCGATGGTCTATGGAAAAACCGGCACCGCGATAGCCAATTACGGCTTCCCCACAGATGTCTTCCAAGAGCATCCGGGATTGCAGAGCTTCTGCGAAGAAATCACTTTGACTCTGTGTGCACACTTCGGTATGATACATACCGTGAGAGGCAATTTCGTGACCTTGGGACATGGCCTTTTTCACCAGATGAGGGTATCTTTTGGCGATGTATCCCAGAAAGAAGAGGCTAGCTGTTACATTGTGCTCTGCCAGTAAATCCAGTAGACGATCCAGGCTATACTCCACTCTGGAGGGTAACTGGTCCCAACTGGTGATATCAGGAGTTCCTCTCACGCCAATGATGTGATAGTAATCCTCGATGTCAATCGTGAAAAATGCCGGCTTTATAATCATATTCTTTCGTTTCTCGGGTTATCAATAATGGCAGTATCCTCGGAACGCAGACAGGAAAAATCCTGCAATGCGTTCATATAGCGATTTATTTATTTTTGAGCAGGCAGCATATGTGTCAAGCAAATTGTGGATTGGCGTGCCTTCTTTGTCTTGTGCATACTAATGGTTCTTTGGAAAATGCCAATCAAATTAGGCTGATATTTAACTAGAAATGTAGCGCACAGAGCAGATAAAAACATTTGCAATCTGGATTTTTTAATAAGACACTCACATTCCCCCCTGCACTTTATCTATATATAAAGCAGATATCATCGGGTGATCATCGAGTGGCTACTGCTTTATAACGCCTTTATATCTGCTTCGGCACAGCATGAAGTAAAGAGAATGAATACCACGCAGAATACTCAGATCGAAGGGATTTATGCAGATTACTATGTTAGTAGAATGTTGAACAAGATGGAGTAACAAGGAGCCATAACATGAAATTGATGAAACAGGGAGCATGGAATTGAAAGATCATCAGCATGATAGCGCAGTGGGCAGATATCTGGTAGGATAATCGGTATCAGATCGCTCGCTTTAGGATCGGATCTTGCTCCCGAGCCTTAGGCTGTAACGCCGGGATATGAGGTTCTGCTGCGCTGCAATTCATACTGAAGCCCTGCACCGTATTCCAGGCCAATTCCTGAATCAGATGAGCTGTAAGATGATCCAGCGCTTCAGGATGATATGGGTTACCAAGGGGATTGATATTCCAGATCTTGGCCAGCAATCCCAGGCACAGCACCAGTAACAAAAACAAGAGCACTTTCTTTATAAAGCCTCCCAAATACTGTTCAAAACTGCTATTCATCTCATTACATTCCATACTTCTTTATTGTGAAGATGTCATTGATTCCAATAGCCAGATCGCTTTAGATTATTCAACCACTAAAATGTATGGCATTCCCTGTTTTGGATTCATTCTGATTCACGTCTGCCAGCGATCCCTTCGTAATCGATGATTAGTCTAAACCAATGCCATCTAAGGATTTATCAAAGCATACTGGGGACTAGTAATGCCCTGGAGTTCAAGCCATCTATGCTATCTGTCTCTGTTAAAATAAGTTATGGGGTGGCTCGGACTTCAGGCAATACATAGTTCCATTCCTGCCATTGAAGTCCATTTGACCATATAACATATAGGTATACAATATACATAAGGTCAAATGAACTCCATTCGCATGACTCGAGCAGGTCAAGCAAACTGGGGAATGCGGGAAATAACTTGACAGAAATGCTGAGATGTTAAGAACATACAATTAACGAATAATTTCCATAACCCAAAGGGGGAAGGATGACGAATAAGGACAATTGTGATAAAGTGGGAATCTTCAGAGGGTTGACCGAAGCCCAGATCAGCGAGTTTTCTTCGGAATTGGAGCGGGTGAAGTATGCCAAGGGCGCTCAGATAATCACAGAGAACGATTCTGCGGACACTTTATTTTTTATCTGCAAGGGGAAAGTGAAGATCAGCAAGGGTTTGAAAAATATCGAAACTCCTTCTGCTGATCTTACCACTTTGGAGTCGGGCGAATTTTTCGGGGAGATGGGCATCATCAACGATGAGACTCGCAGTGCCACAGTGGTTGCTATGGAGGATGTGGAACTGCTTGTAATCCCCAGAGACCTTTTCCTGCGTATCTCTTTTAAATATCCAGAGATAATGTTTAATCTGATGCAGACTCTTTCGGGACGTTTGAGGGATACAAACGAGCGTTTTGCCAGCCTGATGGATGAAATGATCAGTAAAAACAGGCTGATGGCCATAGGCATGGCTGCCAGCAAGATCATACACGATCTGAAAACGCCGCTCACGGTGATTGTGCTTACCGCACAACTGATCGAGAATCTCTTTCCCGGCAGCAATGAATTTACCCAAAGCATTGTAAAGCAGACCCGCCTGATAGATCAATTGGTTCGCGAGATCCTGGATTTTGCCCGGGGAGTGGAAAGCAGCCCTCTGATCCAAAAGGTGAATCTCAGCGATTTCTTCGACGACTTGAAAGAGATCAACGACACCACTTTGAAGGGACGCAATATCAGCTTTGTTACCGAAAACAAAGTGAAGGATTATGTTCATTTTGACGAGAACAAGATCCGCCGCGTATTGATGAATCTGATCAAGAATTCCAGTGAAGCGATGACCACCGATGGCGAGATAAAGCTAACTGCCTCTTTGGCTTCGGGTTGGCTGCAGATCAGTGTGATGGACAATGGTCCCGGAGTGCCACCAGCGATACGGGACAAGATATTTGAGCCTTTTGTATCCGAAGGAAAGCAGTATGGAACCGGATTGGGTTTGCCCATCTGTCGCAAGCTGGTTCAGGAACACCGCGGCCGCTTGGAATACATCCCCCTGGAGCAAGGGGGTAGCCGCTTTGATATCAGGATTCCACAGAGCATCAAATAAAAAGGCTTGTCAAAAATAGGGGCTGAAATATTTTGGTGCTCTAAACGAAAATTTAAGGGACGGTTTATCATGTCAAAGATATGCGATGTCTGCGGAAAGACAGCTCAGGTTGGTAATCATCGCTCACACGCGGTGAACGCTACTAAGCGTCGTTTCTTTCCGAACTTGCACGAAGTCCGCGCCACTATCGATGGCGGTACCAAGCGTGTAAAAGTCTGTAGCTCTTGCCTTAAAGCAAATAAAGTCCGTAAAGCCGTATCCAGATAAGATACTTCTTAACGCGCATAAGAGCTTTTTATAATCGGGAATTGCGGTGAATCCGGATTCCCTTTTTTGATATTCACCTTTTTAACCTATATGGGGGTTATGTGTTGATCGAAGAGATTCGCGAGAAAGTGGAAGAGAGTTCTTTGGCTCTGAGAGACGTACGGCAGGAGATCGCGAAAGCGGTGATTGGCCAGGATGCCATCATCAGTCGCTTGTTGATTGCGATACTGGCGGATGGGCATGTATTGATCGAAGGAGTTCCGGGATTGGCTAAAACCCTGATCGTGAGCAGTTTGGCCAGCAGCCTGGACGCCAGCTTTGCCCGGATTCAGTTCACTCCAGATTTATTGCCGGCAGACATCACCGGCACCTTGATCTTCAATCAGAAAACTGCAGAGTTCAGTCCCAAAAAGGGGCCGATCTTTGCCAATTTTATCCTAGCAGACGAGATCAACCGCGCACCGTCGAAAGTGCAATCCGCCTTACTGGAAGCCATGCAGGAGCGGCAAGTGACCTTGGGCGACCACAGTGAATGTCTACCTACGCCATTCTTTGTGATGGCAACCCAGAATCCCATAGAACAGGAAGGCACTTATCCTTTGCCGGAAGCTCAGGTGGATCGCTTTATGATGAAGCTGATCATCCGCTATCCCTCCATGGAAGAAGAGCGTAGGATAATGCAACTGATGGTGGATCCGAAGCCGGTGGATATTCGCCCCGTTCTGAATCCCGCTCAAATATTGAAGATGCGGGAAGTGATGCACATGGTGTTTATGGAGGATAAGCTGAACGACTATATCCTGCATTTGGTGATGGCTACCCGGCATCCGGAGCGTTATCCGCGCTTGAGCAATCTTGGCCCCCTGATCAGCTACGGCGTAAGTCCCAGAGCCAGCATCAATCTGGCGCGGGCAGCAAAGGCTCATGCCTATATGGAAGGACGCGCCTACGTGATCCCGGACGACATCAAAACCATCGGCAAGGACGTGTTGCGCCATAGAATAGTGCTTTCTTATGAGGCTGAGGCCGAAGAAATCAAAAGTGAGGAGATCATCAGCCGCATTCTGGATGAAATCGAAGTACCATAAAGATAGCATTTGGAGATAGATGTGCATCTGGTAAGCACTGCCGATCTGATCAAGAAAATACGCCGCCTGGAGATCCAAACCAAAAACATGGTAAACGAAATCTTCAGCGGTGAGTATCATTCCAGTTTTCGGGGACAAGGGCTGGAATTCAGTGAAGTACGCGAATATCAGCCCGGAGACAATTACCGGGATATAGACTGGAACGTATCGGCCCGGCTGGGATTGCCATATATAAAGAAATACCGGGAAACCCGCGAACTGAATGTAGTGTTTTTGGTGGATATCTCGGCTTCGCAGTTTCTGGGTACATCCTACGCGCTGAAAAAGGAGCGTATCGCGGAGATCGTGGCCACATTAGCGTTTTCTGCAGTGGCGAATGGCGACCGCTGTTCACTAATCCTGTATTCCGATGTGCTGGAACGGTATCTGCCACCGCGAAAAGGGCGCAACAGAGCCCTGGAGATTATCAGGGAGATTCTGTATTATGAGCCTTCAGGTAAGGGTACGTCCCTGGAGGGAGCGTGCCGCTATGCCGCCAAGATACTGAATAAACGCGCGATAGTATTTCTGCTCTCGGACTTTTTGGATGGCGGTTACGAGAAAGCGATGGGCATCCTGGCCAAAAAGCATGACTTGGTGGCGATGCAGATCCTGGACAATAGCGAATTGGAACTCCCGAATGCGGGCATTCTGCGGTTACAAGACCCTGAAAGCGGGAGAGTGGCATACATCAATAGCTCGGATCGCAAACTGCGGGAAGCATACAAAGCGCGAGTGAATCTGGAGCAGGAGAAACTGGCGGCGAGCCTGAAGAAGATGGGCTGTGATCATCTGCTGTTCAAAAACGGCGATTCCTATGTGAAAGTGCTAAGGCAGTTCTTTGCTCTAAGGAACAAACGGAGGATGAAGTGAGAAGATATGGACTATCTCTTTTGTTGATCCTGGCGGTATGTTCGCTGAATGCACAGTTGAAGCAGATGCTTTCGGGAGTGGACAGTCTGAAAGTGGGCACGCCGTTTGAGTTGAGGATTGAAACCGATTTTCCCCTAGAAGCCATAGAAATACCGGATACTCTCACGGAATTCAGAGTATTGGAACAAAAGATTGAGCGATTGGGCACAGGCAGCGTTGCCCGTTTGAACATTGTACCTTTGAGGACCGGAACCCTTAGCTTTCCCAAACTGAAGCTGAAACGGGCAGGACTCCTGGGGCCGAAGGCAGAAACCGATGCGTTCAGAGTGTTTGTGCTACGCAGCCGGGCAGAAGCGGATACTTTGTTGCGGGATCTGAAGCCATTGCGGCGATATCCCCTGCAGTTCCCCTTTTACTTGTATCTCGTGTTTCTGTTTGCCGCTGTGGTTTTGGCTGTATGGTTGCTGCTGATTGCGTTCAAGAAAGAAAAGAAGAAAGCTCCCTCTCCGGTGCAGAAACCCATTCCCATCGAGCCTGTACCACCGCATCTGAAAGCATTGAATGCCCTGGAAGAATTGGAGCAAAGCGGCTTGATGTATCGGGATTCTCTTGGCTATCACTTTCGATTGTCCATGATAGTGCGGGAGTATCTGGAGGAAAAGCTGGGGTTTGGGGCTACTCAGATGACCAACTCGGAGATTGCTGAGAGCCTGAGTGCAATAAGCTTTGCACCAAAACGGCAGTATCTGAATATCTTGCATTATTGCGATATGGTGAAGTTTGCCAAAGCGCAGGTGGAGATCGAAGAGGTCATCAGCCAGACTGCTGCTTTGCGCAGCCTGCTAATGGCCGGAGAGACAAAAGCGGATGTTTAGATTTGCTCAGCCCCTGTATCTTCTTTTCCTGATAATGATTCCAGCATATCTGTATCTGGAATTGGTCTTGCGTAAGCCATCCAAGCTGTCCTTACCCGCCAGTAGGTTGAATATTCTTCTGCAGATCAAGGGTAATAGGGGGATGGGAGCCCTGCTGTATCCGGTGCTGCGTTCTCTTATCCTGCTCTTTTTGATCCTTGCTCTGGCCCGACCGCAGTGGGGGAGTAATTCACGCTTGTTTCAGAAGCAGGGCGTGGACATCGTGATAGCCCTGGACGTGAGCGGTTCGATGCTGGCATTGGACTTTTTGCCGCAAAACAGGTTGGGAGCAGCGGTAAAGGTAGCCAAAGACTTTGTGTCCGGACGGCCTAATGACCGTTTTTCACTGGTCGCTTTTTCCGAATATGCCATCACTGCCAGTCCATTAACCTATGACCACGCTGCCGTGATGAGTGCTTTGGATCATTTGCAGGTAAATATGGAGGCTTCCGGAACAGCAGTGGGAATGGGGCTTGCTAAGGCTGTGGCGCGATTGAAAGACAGCCAGGCAAAATCACGCATAGTGATCCTGATCACGGACGGAGTGAGCAATACCGGAGAGATAGACCCCATCTCAGCTGCGAAGATGGCGGCTGCATTGGGCATCAAAGTGTATCCCATCGGAGTGGGCAGTGGTGGAATGGTGCCATTTCCGTATGCCGATCCCTTCTTTGGAAATCGCAATATTCCCACATTGATCGAGCTCGATATGGAGAGCTTGGACAGGATAGCCACGATCACCGGGACCAAGCAGGCTTCAAAGGCCACTGATGCCGGTGAACTGCGCAAGATCATGCAGGAACTGGACACTTTGGAAAAGAGCGATTTGAGCAGCAAACTAAACTATAGGTGGGACGATAGATTCGGCATTATGTTGTGGATTGCCCTGTTGCTGCTGGGTCTTGAGATAGTCTTGAAAAGCTGGATAATCCCGGTTCTGCCGGAGTAGTGCGATGAATATCCACAATGTGCACATCCTTTATCTGCTGTTGCTCGTTCCGCTGTTCATATGGCTGATTCTGCGGATGAAGAAAGCCTATGAGAGTAAGTTCCGGCATTATGCCCATCAGGACTTTCTGGACGTATATCTGGCAAAACGCTCTCCGTTCTACAATGGGTTGAAGCTGTTTCTTCTGCTAGCGGCTTTCAGCCTGATAATCGTGGCGCTGGCGCGTCCGCAATGGGACTTTTCCGAGCAGGAAATGAGTAATATGGGCATGGACATCATCTTTGCCATTGATATATCGCGCAGCATGGAAGCTACAGACATCAGCCCCGACAGGCTCACCCGCTCCATACTGCAGGTATCAGCTTTTTGTGATCAATTGGATTCAGATCGCTTGGGCATTATCTCCTTTGCGGGGTCAGCTACTGTGGAATGCCCGCTCACGGATGACCACGAGGCAGTAAAAATGGTATTAAGCAGCCTCAGCACGGATTCTGCAGCACGACCGGGAACGGATATCGGCAGAGCGCTGGATCTAGCCAGATCAGCTTTCAATGCAGGTGCCGGAGGCGGAGTATTGATCTTGATCTCAGACGGGGAGGATATCACTGGCAATACTATCTCCAAAGCTCGTGACCTTGCCAGCGACGGAGTGCGGATCTACAGCATGGGAGTAGGCTCTGAAGCGGGAGCGGTGATCATCAATCCCTACACCGGAGCAGAACACGTCAGCAAGCTGGATACCGAGACTTTGCAACGTATTGCCCGAGTGAGCGGGGGAGAGTTTTACCACATCACGCCATCCGCATCCGAAATCCAACTGCTGCTGTCTCGCATATACCAAAGCGAGAAAGAGCATATCAGCAGTCACCGGGTATCTATGTATAAAGAGCAGTATCACATATTTGTGATTGCCGCGCTGTTGATAATCGCTTTGGAAAGCATGATACTGCCGTATAGAAAACAGATAAGGGATCTAAAGCTATGAAGCGCAAGCGCGGGGTTCTATTGCTGTTACTGGCTCTCGCCCTGTTGATTCCGGGTTTGGATTTGCTCCTGCGCAAGCACTCTGTGTACAACAGCCTGGGAGAATGGCTGTATCGGCAAGAGCGTTTTGACAAGGCGGCAAAAGTCTTCGACGGGCTGGCCGAAGAGGAAGAAGGAGCCGCCAATCTGGCCAAATCGCTTTATAAGCAAGGTGAATATGACGGCGCTTCCGAGGCTGCTGAGCAAGCCTTGCAAAAATCGGAGGATAAAGCTGACTTGCATTACGACAGAGGCAATATCGCATATATGAAAGAGGACTACAAAACTGCCGTGGAAGAATATGAGAAGGCTCTGCTAATGAATCCCGAGGATGATGATGCCCGGGAAAACCTGGAACTCGCCTTGACCAAGCTGGATGAAAACCAAGCTTCCCCTCCGCCAGAACCCAAAGAGGATGAAGACCAAAGAAATGAAGAAGAAGTACGCAATATTCTGGATGCTTTGGATTTTCTGGAAGCCCGGGAACGAAAACAACAGAGTAAACAGGGAGCACCCCAAACCGATTATTGGTGGTAAAGATGAAACCTACGATCGTGCTACTACTTCTTATGATGCCTTTGCTGCTTTCTGCTCTTAGCGTTACGGCATCGGTAAATAAGACTACTATCGAGAGCTCAGACCGCTTGGAGTATACTATTCGCATCAAGAGTGACAAGGCATTCAATGCATCTGAACCGCAAGCGCCAAAGATCGATAACTTCAGCTTTGTGAATATGACCAGCTCCACCCGTGCCAGCAGCAGCGTTATAAACTTCAAGGTTGAGCGCGTTCATGAGCGCTTATATACATATATATATGTCCCATTAGGAGTAGGCAGCAGCACAATCCCCGCACAAAGTGTAAGGGTGGACAACAAAGTTTACACCACCAAAGCCATCAACGTTACGGTAGTCAAATCCACCACTTCCAGATCCCAGAGCAATCCTGCTTCTCCTGGCGCTTCGGGAATCATTGATCCGGATTTTCCATGGTCTGCAAGCAGGATGACTGGCACAACCACTCTACTGGCACTACCTCGTCACCAAAAGGTTTATAAAGGCGAGCCTACCGTAATATCCTACTATCTTTATACCGATCAGATGGTGCGCTCTTTCAATCTCGATGATGAGCAGGATTTCCCAGGCTATGGCAAAAGCGTGTATGAACAACCAAACATGCTGGATTATGAAGTGGTTACTCATGAAGGGAAGCGCTTTCAAAGGGCCTTGATCAAGCGACTAGTACTCTCTCCCAATCAAACCGGGGAGTTGAGAGCTCCAGAGCTGGCGGGAAGCGCCAGAATCTATGAATTCGGCTATATGAATCAACCTCTGCGCTCTCAGGATGCCTGGCTGGAAGTATTACCTCTGCCCAAAGATGGTGTACCCCAAAGCTTTAGCGGAGCAGTAGGGACATTTGAACTAAGCGATACCATCAGTGATAAGGAAATCAGCTTGGGCGAAGCTATTACCTTCAGTTTACGCATCGCTGGGAAAGGGAACTACAATCAATTTGGCAATCCTGCTTTTCCAAAGAGTGAGGCTCAGGTGTCCAGTCCGATGGCTGTGGATAAACTAAATGCTGGTATTGAAGGAAGCAGAGTGCTGTATTATACCATTATACCAGCCGAAAAAGGCATATACACCATGCCTTCGCTCACTTTCTCCTGGTTCGATCCGGATGCGGGAGTATATCGCAGCTACAGCAGCAAAAGTCACGAGATAAAAGTGAAAAGCGCCAATGTGATCAGCTATTTCTCCGGATTGCTGGATAATAGTAAACAGATGACTCTGCGTCCCATGCTTTCACGCTCGGAATATCCCGATTATCCGAATATACTGCAAAAGAGCTGGTATTGGCTGATAGTAGCGGCGATCCTTTTGGGCTTTGGTGCGGTTCTGTATTTCAGCTTTCATCGCATCAAACGGCAACGTGATCCACAGAGTTATGCCCGGATGATGGCAGATAAAGCATTAAAGAAATATCTACAAACCGCTCAAGCTGCAGCAGCAAAGGGCAGCAAGGAATTCTACATCCTGGCGGAAAACGGTTTTATGCGTTATCTCAGCGATAAACTCGGCATAGGGATGGGCTTGTCCACAGCGGAGAAGCTTGTTTACCTGGAAAAGATGAATGTTTCCGAAGAGCTCTTGGATAGTAC
This sequence comes from Candidatus Cloacimonadota bacterium, assembly GCA_028706475.1. Classification (NCBI taxonomy): domain Bacteria; kingdom Pseudomonadati; phylum Candidatus Cloacimonadota; species Candidatus Cloacimonadota bacterium. Next base: position 48,231 of record JAQWBI010000008.1, on the reverse strand, counting down.
CCGGCGCTTCATTGAGAGTTGCCAGTGGCACCGTTTTTCGCCCCAGGAAGCAGATCCTGCGGAGATAATGCAGGATCTGGAGCTCTTGAAGCATATTGTTGCCGGATTTTGCCGCAACGGAGGCAGAGGATGAAAAGACTATGCATAGCGCTGATACTGGTCGGCTTGGTCAGCCTGTCGGCAGCCAATGAATTCGATAGAATGAAAGAGCTGGAGAGTAAAGGTATTCAAAACCCTGATCTATACTACAATCTTGGCGTAAGCTATTGGCAAACCGGTCAAAGTGGTATGGCTACGCTGTATTTCTTGAAAGCTCTACACCTGAATTCTGCACATAAAGCAGCCCAAGAAAATTTGAACTATACCATCAATCTCTCTCAGGATCACGAGCTGTACCCTCAAAGACCCTTTCTGCTAAGAGTGGCATTGCAAACTTATGACTTTATGAATCTGAACCGAATGGCGATACTGTGTCTGGTACTACTGATTTTGTGCGCTCTTGGCTTTGTTTGGTATGTGAATTATGACCCTGAACGGGAAAAGGGATTGCCAAGCCTGGTATTGGGAATTCTGCTGGTATTGATGCTCCTCTCAGTGGGATTCACGGGTTTCAAAGCTTATCGCCGAGCGCACAATGTACAGGCGGTTCTTATCGAGAGTAGAGCAGACCTTAGGACTGAAGCGCGGTCAGATTCCCCCCGTGTGGCGCAAATCCATGAAGGGATCATTCTAAAGCTTAAACAAAGTGAAGGGGAATGGACTTTTGTGATCCTGCCCAATGGTCAAACAGGCTGGATTGAAGAAAAGGCTATCGCACGAGTAAAATAAGTCCTGATGGTAGTTTGGAGCTCAAGTCGGCAATATTCACGAACAGTTGTAACCAGTTATACAGCCGACTAGGATTACAACGACAGGATTGCTGCGATGGATAACATGTAGGTCAAAGAGCTCGTAGAAAGAGGTCAGTTCGACAATGGGCAAGGCACTTTATCCTCCAGGCATTGCCGGTAGCTCCGCTTAGCTTCGCACCAAGAAAAAAGCGTAGCATCGGAATGCTACGATACGCCTCCATGCGCTGCGGGTAGCTCGGCTTCGCTCCGTACCCTCGCTGATATCTGTTTCGCACTCCGGGCTTCTTAGGCAATCCAACATGGATTCCTGCAATCCACTCAAGCGAGGATTCAACGTATCATAATGTGATAATCAGCGTATATCTGTTCGATCTGTATAAGCTGCGTTCAACTAATCTTCCCTGGTATCAGGCAATACATAGCAGAACAAAAAAAAGTGGAATCCGGAGACTCCACCTTTATTTAGTTGGTGATTACTTATTCATCTTCAAGGTTTTCGAAATCTTCAAAGCCATCCAGATTTCCTTCCAGACTGTCGATCATAAAGCGGGCAGATTCATGTAACTCCCCTTCCGGATAGCGAGTGAGGAACTCACGGAAAAGCTTCAGGGCTTCATCCGTATCCTTGATCTCTTCGGAAGTGAGGAAAGCTTTCATAAAGAAGGCTTTATAATCATCTACACCGTTGTTGTAAGTCTTGATGATCTGATCAAAGAACACTGTGGCATCCTTGAAGTTGCGGTTTCTGGCGGCATTATCGGCATATTCGAAAAGCTCATCCGCAGTAAGTGTCAGTTTCACTCTCTCTGGGTATTTCCTCATGTTGTACTGCACAAAGAGTTCTTCTTTTACACGTTCCTGTGTCTCTCTTTCCTTTTCCTGCTTGATGGCCTTCAAGATGCGGGGCTCCACTTCTACTGCGGGGCGATAGCTCTTTGGCGTCTCGGACAAAGTGCGGAAGAACACGATGTCGCCATTGGCGGTGGTGAATACGGGTGACAGGTAGCCTACGGGATTGTCCCAAATGCGTTTCGAGAAATCCGCATCCTGCACCAATCCTGTTACGATACCGTTGTCATATTGGTTTTCGTAGATGGATTTCTGGGGTTTTGTAGAGTATTTGCTGATGATCTTTTCGATGTCTTTTTCATTATTTTTCTTGAGCGCTTTATTGAACTTGCTCCAGGCTTTCTTTGCAGTTTTATTATCTTCAAAGAAGAGCACTTGGATAGAGCGATGAGCAGGCATGGAGTATTCTTCTTTGTCCAGTTCGTAGCGTTCGGCTATTTCTTCATTGCTAACCTCTATGGTTTCCAATACCAGGATTTCAAAAGCTCGGCGCAAGATAGTGTTGCGACGCAGCATCAGGTAATTTTCGTTATTTTCGAAATAGCGTTCGTAACCGAGGGCTTTTCCATCTATTACAAATAGTTCCTGGATCAGGTTTTGTTCCATCAAGGCCATGGGACCGCCACCGCGGGCGTAATAAAGCTGTTCTTGAGGACTGCGCTTGGAATAATCCGCCAAGAATTCTTTTACTCTGATATCTCTGATGTCGTTGTGGGGTGAACTCACTGCTATCAGGTCTTTAATCTCGTCGTTTTTGGCCAATTCAGTCAGGTCGATGCGATTCACCAAGGTGGTATCGATGGAGACATGGTATTTTTCCTTCAATTGGGCGCGCAGGCTTTCCAGGACTTCTCTTTCTTTTTTAGGACGTAGGCGCTGTTCCACTTCGGTTCTTACTTCGCTGAGTTCTCTTTGACGACCGGGAATGCGGTTCACTGTGCGAAACAGATGCCAACCCATATCGGTTTGGATGGGGCCGTTGATCTTCAGGGAATCTACGGTGCTTTCGGCAATAGCATCTTCCAGGGCCTGATCGTTCCCCACGCCAGGGATGTTGCCATTGAGGGTGATGTGTTTTATCACGCCTTTCAGTCCCTTGGCGTAAGTGTTTTGATTGTATTTATCCGATACTTGGGCAAAAGATGCGCCGGCATTCAGCTCGGCGATAGCGGCGATTGCATCTTCTTCTGTAGCAGTTTGAATGTAGTGGATGGTGATATTGGGGCTTTGATAGAAGAGCTGGAGATTGTCGTTGTAGAACTCTTGATAATCTTCTTCATCGAGTACTACCAGATCGGTAACGTGGCGTTTGTAATACTCCTGCAAGTAAAAATTGCGCTGGAGTTCAGCTAACTTTTCGGTCACTTCCGGACTCTTATCGATGCCCATTTCCAGAGCTTTCCTGTAGAAAACATCTTCGGTACTGATGATGTCCAAGATTTGAAGCTGGCCATCCGTTGTGAGAAAACGACCACGGTGTACAGCAGGGATTTTTTCTATCCTAGCCATGATATCTGCGCGTAGTATTTGGCCACCGTCATATTCAGCAAGGATATCGCGGTCGTCCAACAAATTGGAATTGGTAACTGCTGTGGGACTGATCTCAACCGCGCCTAGCATTGCGGATAGTAGTAATGTCAGGCTGCATAATAGTAGTTTCTGTAAGGATGATGACATTCTGGCTCCTTCATTTTTATCAGTAATTATGTTTGAATAATGACACAAACTCAAAGTCACAAAATGCGTCAAGCCTTTTGTTTATAGTTTTATCGGTACAAAAATGCAGAGCATTTGATTCTTATTACCTGCATGCATGGGTTTTCACTGCACAATAAATTCTGTTGCGGCTATGTCTTTGTCGGTTGAATGCTCGCTTGCCATTCATTCTCATTATTTCAAGCAGTGCTGAAACAGATATCAAGCCGTTATCAAGCAGTGACCACTCGATGATCACCCGATGATATCTGCTTCATATCAAGACGAAGCACTGACCATTTATCTTGGATAATGCGATTGGGGTTCATTTGGTCTTATGTATCTTATTGTATACCTAAATGTTATATATTAAATAGAGTTCAATATCGGGGGTGGATTCTATGTATTGCCCGAAGTCCAGGTCACCCCATTTCTTATATTAACAGAGACAGAAAGCATAGGTATTTTGAACTTAGGGCATTATTTGGGTTAATGTGGATAGTCCCCTAGACCCTGAAGAATTTGTTCACGAATTGCTACAGATCACCACCAAATCAATGGAAGGGAAACGATACGGATAAATAGAGATTGACAAATATAATGAATTGGGAAAAAGTGAATTTACGCCTTGTTCTGATGCACTGATGAGTTTCTTTTCACTGATTTTTGGCACGCATCGTGCATATATAGATTGGCAAGAAATAAAACGATCCCCTAGGAGGATACAAAAATGCTCAGAAACCTGAAAAACCAAAAGGGTTTTACCCTTATCGAAGTGTTGGTGGTGGTTATCATAGTTGCCATCTTGGCTGCTATCGCCGTTCCGCGTTACTTGCGTTATGTTGAAAAATCCCGCAGCACAGAAGCACAGACTGCAATATCAACACTCCGCAAGGCCTTCGATATTCATCTGCAAACCACTGGTTCCACCGATGGCTACTCCATTGATGAAGCTCTCAAAGATGCCAACATTGGTGTATCCACTCTGAAGAACTGGAAGTTTGAAGTAACTGGTAATCCGCCCCGTCAGTATGTCGCAACATCCTTACAGGACTTCGCTGGTGGTGAAGGCAAACAAGTGATTTACGACGTAGTGGAAGCTCAATTCCACGGCTATGGAATCGATACCTGGACAAACCCTGAGTCCGGAGGAATGGAAGCCGACTAATCAAGGGAGGACGGTACTTTGACAATTCATGAACTATTACGCTTCACCGCCGAGGCGGGAGCGTCTGACCTTCATGTTGCCGTAGGCTCGCACCCCATGGTGCGAGTCAACGGTAGAATGAAAAAACTCAACCTTCCGGTCCTAAATTTGGAAGATGTTGAGAATCTCGTAGATGGAGTGATGAACGAAGTGCAACAGGAGATGTTTAGAAAGAATCTGGAAATCGACTTTTCCACAAAGCTTTCAAACGATGTTCGCTTCCGTGTAAATGCATTCCATCAGATAAACGGTATTTCTGCTGCTTTCCGCGTGATTCCAAACGAAATCAAGAGTTACGATGAGCTACGCCTACCCGAGATTCTCAAACGCCTTACAAAAAAGGAAAAGGGACTTATACTGGTTACTGGGCCCACCGGAAGCGGCAAATCTACCACTTTAGCTACAATGATCGACAGTATCAACGACAGTAGATACTGCCATATTATTACAGTGGAAGACCCCATCGAATTCGTACATCGCAGCAAAAACAGCCTGATCAACCAACGTGAGTTGGGCCACGATACTTGGAGCTTCACCGCGGCGCTTCGCAGTGCCTTACGTGAAGACCCGGACGTAATCCTGGTAGGTGAAATGCGCGATCTGGAGACTGTGTCACTTGCGTTGACAGCTGCAGAAACCGGTCACTTGGTTTTTGCCACGCTGCATACCGGAAGCTGCACCAAATCCATAGACCGTATCATCGATATGTTCCCCAAGGAGCAACAGCAACAAGTGCGCTCCATGCTTTCGGAATCTCTGGAAGCAGTGATCTCACAAACCCTGTTACCCACAAAAGACGGCAAAGGCCGCGTGCCCGCAGTGGAAATTATGCTGGCTAACGCCGCCGTGAGAAACCTGATTCGCGAAGAAAAGACCTACCAGATACCCTCCATCATTCAAGCCTCTACCAAGGAAGGTATGCAAACCAGAGATCAATCTCTTTACAATCTGGTAATGAACAACTACGTGGAACGTACAGTGGCCGAAGAAGTGGCGGAAAATCCCAAACTCTTTGCCACGGGTGCCGGTTTCTAAAGGGATGGCTTAGGATGACACCCCGCTGTTTAAAAGACAAAACCTGCCTGCTCATGAATGAGCGGGGGGTCACTCTGCTTGAAGTATTGGTAAGCGCTGCTGTACTGGCGGTTCTGATACTCACTGCCTATATTGGCATCATGTATGCTGAACGGCAGGCCGAACGGAATCATCAGTACCGCGCCGCTACCAACATTGTATCTGGAGAATTGGATCGCCAATACGTCTACAACCGCTACAACCTGAATCAAACCCAAATGCGTATTCTTGAAGTTGTAAGAAGAGAAGTTGAGATATGTACTTTGGATAATGATGAGAAGCTGATGGGATTGCTTAGTGTGAAAGCAAGAGAGATGAGTGAACATTATGGCAACGATCTCTTCCCATTTGTCAGAGTAACTGCGACTCTGGAATGGACTTTTCCCACAAAGAAAGACAAGCATAAGGTAGAATTGCAGGAAGACCATTACCCACGGTAACCGAAAATGATGAAAATGATAAAAAATGAAAAGGGAAGCACTCTGATTGAGCTGATCGTAGTAATAATTATCTCAACGGTGCTGATTATGGTTTCTGCAATTGGAATCGTAACGTTTTTCAGGTCTTATAGCCGTATCAAAAAGAACATTGATTTGCAGCAAGGTGTAATGGAATGTATGCACTTGTTGCGGCACGGGCTCTTGATGCCGGCAAAGAATGAAAACCTGATAACCTTGTTGGAATATAATCCTACTTCCACTGAATACTGGGGCATATCTACCGCTAGAAAGATTCAGATATCGAACGTGAACACTACCTACGGATATGGTACCACGTTAAGGATTACTCCCCCAATAAGCACGGCACAGCAAAGAAATGATTACTTGGAGTATTATCTGCGCGAAGGTGCTATACGAGCCCAGTATTCTTATAATGGAACACAAGTCTCCGTTCCCCTGTATATCTTTCCCAAAGAAGCCGATGTCGATAATATCGAAGTTACTCGTTTTGAAATATATGACGCCAACAAGCCCAATCTCGCCGGCGCTTATTACACTCCTACCAGCGATAAACGTGAAGTCCCCATTGTGAGGGTCGTAATTGAAGCACGCATGCTGCTTCGCGATGCTCCCTTACCTCGCGACCGTGAGTATGAGACGGTTGTTTACGAAACTTACATTGCCAAGAAGTATGTAACAGATTGATTATGAATAAACTGATAACTAAGCCTGAGGTAACATAATATGCTAAGCATACTAAGAAAAGAGAATGGAAATCTTTCCATTGTAATGCTCATGGCTGTGATCGGAATGGTCTCCGGGCTTTCAATGTCCAGCTTGGTTTTGCGCGATTTTCGGAACTATACCTATGAGTTCGAAAATGTGCAGGCAAAACATCTGCTGCGCAGCGACGCGTATCGGGGACAGAACTTTCTGGTAAGCAATCCGCTTACTCTGAACGAAGTTTTTGTTCTCCCGGAACGCAGAATCAGTGTCTCTTCCGGAAGGCTCGTACGCTCTTTCAAGCTGCGTAGCTTTGTGGAAAAGACCAGAGAAAACACTCTCATCGGCTCCAGTACCGGAACGGTGGGCACGGATGACATGGATGTGTTCAGATTGAATACTATGGTAAGCACAGCCGTAGGCAGTTCATTCAACAATTTTGACACCAACAGCACCAGAGTAGTGCTGGGATCGTCCCTTACATTGAATCAATCTTCGTTTGCAGAATTCATGTATTTTACCGATCAAGACACTTCCCCCGCAGGCAAGAATGTTTATTTCTGGGGACCGGACGTTATTGAAGGTAAAGTGCATAGTAATTCCGATATCCAGATCAAAAATGGTGGTGGCGGAAACAATGGCGGTTGGCCAACGTTCTTGAACCTGGTAACTACCACAGGGCATATAGTGAGTTTTAGCGGAGATTATCCCGAGGAAGATGTATTCCAAGGCGGATTGATCGAGGAGTATGATAGCTACGTATTCCCCACAGAAGCTACTACTCTCAAGACGAATGCTCGAATCAGATTTGACGGTGGTGACCCCCAAAAAAGAATATATATGCTAAGAGTAGATCAGGAATCTGCGAATGGTATGAAGGGGACCGTGTTAGAAGCCTACCCGGAAAGTGCCATTGTGTGGGAGTCTTATCCTCCAGCTAGTGGTGACTCATTATTTATGAACCGTTATGCTGTATCTGATACACTTTGGATGCCAATCTCAAGAAGCGGTTTGTCAAACAAAGGCATCTGGGTGGACGGTATTCTCTGGATAGAGGGAACATTTTCTGGCAACCAGACCTGGGGTGCATCGCAGAATATCTATCTTATCGGAGATATCTTACTGAAAGCCACTTCTCCGGGTCAATCTCCTCTTTCAAATCCCAGGGATTTTGTTGGCTTGGTTTCCGAGAAATCGATCCTGATAAAATACGGTTATAAAGATCCAACTGATATGGTACGGCATCATCCCAATATGGGAGCGGACGGTAGCGGGGGTCCCGGTGAAGGGATTTATATCTATGCGGCTTTGTGCGCATTGGGAGACGGAGGGGCCACTGATGCAGCTGAACCCAATTTCAACCATGGGGTGTTTACTTTTGAGTATCAGCATCCCCATGGGTCAACACCAGCAGTAAAACTACAAGTTGGCGAAGAATTGGTATTGTTCGAAAATATAGATTTGCATCGTTATCGTTTTCCGCCCACATCATCTGATCCCTGGCCTATAGGCCCTCCTTTCAATGCTAATGAACCACGTCTGGATTATCCTTGGTACAATCCGCTGTGGCCGGAAGCGCAACCGTATCTGGAAAGAGGTACTATCAATCTATTTGGCGCAATAGCTCAACGCAGACGCGGTTTTGTGCACCGCAGCGGAAATGATACTGAGTATCCTTCAAATGATGGCATCTGGGATATTCCGATGGATAAGTGCGGTGGGCCTGCTACACCTCCCGTTCCTTATGTGGATCCTGTGATATCTGGATTGGTTTTGCTACCCCGTAACTATCCTGGTGCTGCGGGAAGCGGAGTAGGTTACAAGTATAAGAATTATCACTTCGATTACCGCTTTCTGAACACTCAACCAATTTACTATCCGGAAGCTCAACTGACCGGTGGAAAGAAACCCGTGGAACACGGATCATGGCGTGTGATAATTCCCGATAAGCAAAGATTCGACCGTTACTTTTAACTGATAGATATATAATGTATGTGGTATAAAGAGGAAATATGAAGAAGAACAAAGCAGTTCGATTCAAAGAGTCTGTGGGGATCGATATCGGTACCCACAGCGTGAAAATCGTACACCTCAAGAAGCTTCATGATGGCTTCAAACTCTTGAACTATGAGGTGCGCCCAACCGTACCTCAGGGAGTAGAGTACACATTGAGCGATCTTCGGCCGGAGCGTTTTGCCCCCGTGATCGTGGAAATGATGAAGACTCTGAAGATATCTCCAAAGTCCATTAAGCACCTGGTTTCATCGATAGGTGGCGATAATACCAGTATCAAGCAGATTAAGACCATCTTCTTACCGGATGAAGAATTGGAATCCGCCCTGTTCTTCGAAGCAAAAAAGCATATTCCAATCAGCGGATCCGACATGGTTCTAGATTATCAGGTGCTCTCTGTGGAAGAAAAGACAAACAACATGAATATCTTGCTGTCTGCTACTTCCAAAGAAGTTCTGAATGAGCATACCGGGATATTGTCCACTGCCGGCTTGAATCCGCATATTGTGGATATTGATTCCCTGGCGGTAGCAAACAGCTTCATTATGAATGCCTTTGTAGAAGAAGGCGTGTATGTGTTGCTGAATGTAGGAGCTCACAGAACAAACATGGTCATTTGGGGCCCTGAAGCCAAACTCTTTGCCCGCGATATTCCTTATGGTGGTTTCAACTTCACACAGGATATCATGCGCAAGCGTCAGATGGAATGGGCTGAAGCCGAGGAATACAAATTTGCTCACGGCCTGCTGGATGATCCGAATAATCCTGCTGTACAGACCATCAGCATGCTGGATATTTCGGAAAAACCCACTGAAGAAGCCATTGCCGAAGAACTACGCCGTTCCTTGCGCTTCTATGTAAAGGAAGCAGGGAACAGCGATTTTCGCAAGATCCTGATTACCGGTGGAAGCGCCAAATTGAAAGGTTTACCGGAATATCTGCAGGATAAAGTGAACGTTCCTACAGAAGTGTTTATACCCTTCACAAACGTGGAAATGCCGGAAAAATTCCAAGATAAAAAGGATCCGCAACTTGCCCTTGCCATCGGCTTGGCAATGAGGATGGAGTAAGGGGAGAGCGATGACATACGATTTCTACTTCAAAATAAACCTGAATAAATATGGCGAACAGCGCTTGGAGCAAGAACGCGAAACCAGAACTTTCCGCAATGCTTGCATAGTGTTTGCCATTGGATTCATTTTGACACTGGTTGCTTGGTTCTATATTATCGGTAATGTGAAGACCAAGGTGGAAGCCCGCCGTGCTTACCTTGCTGAGATTCAAGCCGAACTGAAAAGCTACCAGACCAGCAGCGATTACCTGTCTTCAAACGATGTTGATCGCTTGGCACAGACCTTCAACAACCGTATCTTCTGGGCCAAAAAAATGGTGGCTCTGGGTCAGGAAGTGGATGAGAAACTGGCAATTCGAAGATTCAGCTATGCCAATGGTATCCTTACCATTAATGGCATTACTGAGGTCGATTCCAAAGTAAAAGAGTTCGACTTGATCAATGAGTTTATCCAACGCTTAAAAGCCAATCCCGAGATTTCCAACGATTTTCCGGAAATCAAGAGCGGACAGGTGTTGAAACAAATAGTGCGTGATACCACAATCTTCGAGTTTGTGATTGAATGCTACACAGCAAGCGCCGCAGGAGGTTTGAAATGAGAGAACATTATTTGATCCTCATAGTGATAATACTCGGCCTTACGGTAGCTTTTGTGATGCTCAGTTCTGAAACCCTGAACAAAAACATCGCCCAAGTCCAGAATCTGGACAGCCAGATCAAGTCTTCTCAGGAAAAACTGAACAGTGCACGCATCATGGACCAGGAGCTTAGTCAGTTTGCCATGATTATCGACAACAGTCTCAGTAAAGAAAATAAGTTTAGTTTCGACGAAATCAACGCCTTTAAAACCGGTATTGGTCAGATGGCTCACGAACGTCAGATCTCCATCACAAAGCTTTCCGATACCAGTAAATGGTCTTTACCAAACCTCATCGAGATTACTTTCAATATGGAATTGGAAGCCACATACCGCCAGATCGGCCAGTTTATCTCCGATTTGGAATCTCAAGATTTCATCATCAAGATCCAGAATCTGGATATCAGCCCCATTCAAAGCAGCGATGAAGAAATCATGGCTAATGCGGAATCTCGCTATCGGGTATTGCTTGAGATCTCGGTATTTAAAGTGAAGAAGGAGGTATAAGATGCAGACAAGATTTGTAAAAGACTTTGCCATCGCGCTTATCGTGATCCTTCTAGGCTTCCTGATAATCAGATTGGTAATCATCGATAATAAGGTTTCAGATATTCCGGATACTTCGGTGTATAGCCGTGAATCCGTGTCAGATACTCTGATGGCCAGAATCCGCTCGATTGAAAACTCCATTCAGGACCGTAAGAACTTCGTCTTCAAATCCGGTACCGATCCCCTGCGTCAAGGCAACATCATTAAGGATAAAGCCGATCGCGCCAGAGAAATGCAAGAGATGATCCGAAACACCTTCCGTCTGGCAACAACCGCACTGGATGAATTGGGGAACAAGATTGCCTACATCGAGTACCAGGACGCCCTGCATGAAGCCCGCATTGGAGAGATCGTGGCTGGCCGTAAGATTATCGAGATAAATGAAAAGAGCATCCGCTACACTATGGGCGGAAATACCTATACAGCAAATCTAATGCCTCGTCCAGTTATTGATCTGGATAACCCTGCTACATCCGGGGTCCAGTACAACGGTAATTGGTAAAAAAATATTATAATAGTGGGAGTAAATATGAAACACATGCTTGCAACTAAGCAATATCTGTGCCTGATCCTGGTGCTACTCTTCGCATTTTCAGCGCTTGTTGCTCAGGAGAATCCATTGACCAGAAAAGTTACATTCAATGCCGATGACGCTACTCTGTCATCCGTTTTGAATGCCCTGTCTCGTCTTTCCGGAACAAACATCGTTCTTGCCGAAGAGCAGACTGGTGGTACCGACAAAGAAAACGAGAAACGCGTTACTATAAATATCAAAGAGGTTCCCATTGAGACTGCGGTTTCTTTAGTAGCCAGAACCACCGGCCTTTCCTATCGGATCATAGCCGGAAACACTTTTGTGGTAGGTCCCAAACAAAATATCATGGAAGAAGTCGGTGAACGTAGCAATGTTCTGTATCTGAACAATCTGGATGCCAACAAAGTGGCAGCTTCTCTGCAAGAAGCCGGTGGCAAGATCGTTCCAGTAGAAGGTCAGAACGCTATAATGGTATATGCCAACCAAGAGACTTTTGAGCAGATTCGCACTCTCGTAGAAGGGATGGATATAGCTCAAGACCAGATTGAGATTCGGGTACGCCTCATTGAGATCAACCTCAGCAATGCAAAGCAAGTGGGTATAGACTGGAGCCGCTTGAATCACCTTACCACCATCATTGCTGAAGATCCTATCGGTGCAGACGGACAAGGCCTTCCTTTCAACTACACAGATGATACTGGTTATCTACCTCATGGCGATCTGCTGGAATTTGAAATGTTACCGGAAACCCAGTATTTCCAGAAGATCAATGGTTTTGATGACATCGGTCACTTCAGCCGTCAACTTACAGCCTTCGATATCACCATCGATTGGTTGTTGGAAAACAACGCCGCAAAGCTTCTTACCGACACTCGTGTGACAGCTCTTAACGGTGAAGAAGCCGTACTGCACATTGGCGAAGTGATTCCTTTCGTAGTCATGGACAATGAAAAACAAGTACAAGTAGAACGCGAAGAAGTGGGCATTATGCTGGCCGTTACTCCCACAGTGAATAAAGACGGCAATATCACTGCCAAGATTGCTCCCGAAGTATCTTCCATTACCGAGCTCGTAGGCGGATACGTTCCCCGTACCAAAGTACGTCGCGTAGCTTCTACTGTTACCGTTCCCAACGAGCATAAAATCATCGTTGGCGGTCTGTTGAACTCCACAATTACACAAAAAACAAATAAAGTTCCTTTATTGGGTGACATTCCATTTATTGGCCGTTTGTTCCAGCACCGCTATGAGCTGGTGGAGAACACCGATTTGATCATGGAAATTACTCCCAGATTAGTCTCTATGAGTGAGGAAAGCCCTGAACCCATAGTTGATGAAAGACTCACTCGTACTCTAATCGAATATGAGAGTGAGGAGGAATAATGAAGAGGCTTCATTCCTTAATACCTATTTTAACACTGATTGCCATTATCCTGGTAAGCTTTTCAGCTTCTTGCGATAAGCGCAACCCACCTCCTATCTTACCCGCACCTCCTATACCCCCAGATACGTCAGATTTGCGCATCATTACCAACATTACAGCCAGTCCGAATATCATCTATGCAGATAACGGAGTTACCTTCTCCACCATAGCTGTTACGGTAAAGGATGGTGAAGGCTTTGGTGTACGCAATCAAGTAGTGAACTTTAAGTGTGATATTGGCAGCATCATCACTGATCCGCATACCGATAGTACCGGTGTAGCCAAAACCAGTTTCTGGGATACCGGCACAACAGGTTTGGCTACCATCACAGCCATCGTACGCAATTACCACGATTCTATTGAAGACTCCATAGTCTCTGCCGATACTACTTCCATCAAGGTTCTTATTGATGAGGCACCTGTAATTGATATCATCAAACTTGAAGCCAACAATACACCTGTCGTTACTGGTGTTCCGTTGGATATGAAAGTAATGCAAGAGATTCCTTTGACTGCCAAACCCCTGTACGCAGACGGATCATCCCTACCGGACAATTCGCTGGTAACCTTTAGCTGTACCCAAGGCTACTTTGCAGCATCGGATGGAACTGATCTGGGCATGGATACTGTGGTAAAGACAGTGAACGGCAGATCGACCGTGAAATACAACGCTGGCACAAAATCGAACATTGGCCCCAACGGTGAATTGGGTCAAGTAAAAGCACAGATCAGCGGAGTTGAATCTGTGGCTCTTGTTTCCATTCGGCCGGATACCCCCAGTGCGATCGAACTGAAGAGCTATGTAGATGGATTGCCCGCTCAGACCAGTGAAGTGGGAAGCTCCAGCGAAATAATGATTAAGGCCACTCTGAAAGATGTGCACACCAATGAATGCCCTGAACAGATTGTACGGTTTACTACAGATTTGGGCACTTTCGCCAATACTGCGCAAAACGCCTCAAGCACTACCGACGCTTCCGGAGTAGCCTCTGTGCGCTTCACTCCCGGTTTACTCGCCGGCGCTGCTACTATCAAAGCTTTTGCAAACAACGATACCCTGAATACACAGATCATCTTTACCATCTCCTCAGATGATGTTCAATCCATGGACTTTACTCAGGAAGATGCCATTGAGTTGAATGTGGCTGAAACTGGTGGTGTGTCTTCTGCCATTCTTAGAGTTAAACTGAGAGACATCAACTATAACTTGGTTGACAGACCCTTCGACGTACGCTTCAGAATCATGAACCAAAGCATCCCTACCGGAGCAAACCTGAATGGTCATCTCCCGGCTAACGATTGGGTAACAGTAACCTCCAATGGCGGTGAAGCTCAGATCTCGGTGAATGCCGGTACTGGTTCTGGTGTATTGAGAATTCAGGCAGAATGCACAAATGATGCCGGACAAACGATTACCGCAAACAAACCCAATGTGATCATCCATGCCGGTGCACCAGAAACAATTTCCACGCTCATGGCCGGTTACAACAGACCCGTATCCATGGATGCAGGTATGTGGAGAGTGGTTGCCGGAGCTAATGTGAGAGATAAACACAACAATCCTGTAGCATTGAATACAGCTGTTTGGTTTAGCATTATCAGTTGTGACGAATACGGCAACCCTGCAGACAGTGTGCATGCTCAGATTGAAGCCCTTGGCACGGTTGGCAACCTTAGTATTGAAGGAGACTCCTTACAGGGAATGGCTTACACCACGGTTACATATCACGGATCTCAAACCAACAAGTATGTCAGAATTGTGGCATCCAGCGGAGACGCGATGTCTTCCGTTATCGGAGATTCTGGCGTGTTCCAACTGCCTCTCAAAGATCCTGAGCTGTTCGTATATACCGATCCCCAGGTCTTGAACTTTGGTAATGCTGGTACTTCTACCACTCCTGCATTCAAAACCGCCAATGTTATGATATGGCTGTTGGATGGTCAAGGAATACCGATTTCAGATAGTCATCTTTTGGTAACATCAGATAAAGGACAGGTAAACATCACGAATCCGTCTCCCGGACCAAATGATCCCAATTTTATAGATTGGTGTCTCAATCCGGCTACTCCACAATACTTGTTTACTACTAGTGGATACTCTGTTACCAGAATAAAAACATTTGAGGCGGAACATCCGGATCCTGCGGATCCAACCATGAGCCCCGAACAGAGTTTGTTAACAGTTTACGTGCGTTTGCTGGAAACAACTCTGGAGCCTCAATCAGCTGAGGTTGTAGTCTGGACATTCTGGAATGCACCTCCCTTCTAAACAATTAAGCTAAGTATAGCGTCTGGGGGAGCTTGTCTCCCCCGGGCGAATTTAAACAAGACAGGAGATACTATAGAGAAGAAGTTCGGCCGAGGCCACCAGTATTTTTTGAGAAATAAAACGATATAAGGATAAAAAAAATGAGTTTCAACCCCCAATTTGCCAGGCTGGGTGAAGTACTGCTTCACGAAGGTTATGTAAGCGAAGAAAAGCTCAAAGAGGCTTTAATAAAGCAAACCAATTTTGGCCTCAAGCTTGGAGATACGCTCATCAAGCTCGGCTATATTTCAGAAAAACAGCTGCTTAACGCACTGCACATGCAGCTGGGTTACAACATTGTAAAAGAAAGTGAACTGATGGATCTGGATCTGAAAGTAGTATCCCTGATACCGGAACCTTATTCTCTGGAAAACAGAGTAATTGCCCTGCGCGAAGAAGGTGATGGCGTTGTGGTAGCTTTGGCCGATCCTGAAAACCTTACTGTACTGGACAGCTTGAAAAAGCTCATCGGCAAGAACATAAAGCCAGAACTCATCGGCGACACCATGTTGCACGACACCATAGAGAAGTATTACAAGAGCATCCGCACCACCAGCCAAGTGGAAGATGCAGTAGGCGATTTTGACTTCGTAGCAGTGGACGAAGAAGAAAATGAGATTTCTATCGCCTCCGCATCCAGCAATGCCGATGCCCCGGTCGTAAAGCTTTTGAACCTGATTATAAACGAAGGTATCAAAGCAAATACCACCGATATTCACATCGAACCATTGATCAAGCATACCCGCGTACGCTATCGTATCGACGGCGCTCTACGTGAAGTGATGACTCCACCTATTGGCATGCACCCAGGTTTGATTTCTTTGGTGAAAGTAATGAGTAAACTTAATATAGCCGAACGGCGCTTGCCGCAAGATGGCCATATCTCCCTAAAAACATCCCTGAAGAGCGTGGACGTCCGCGTATCCATCACTCCCACAGTCTTGGGTGAGAAAGTGGTGATGCGTCTATTGGATAAGGGTGACTTTGGTTTCAAGCTCAGTACTTTGGGCTTTGAACCAGAAGACATGGTGATCTTTGACAGGATTATCCGTCGTCCTTATGGTATCATCATCGTTTCAGGCCCCACCGGAAGCGGTAAATCCACCTCATTGCACGCTGCCTTGAAGGAGATTCAAGATCCCGAAACCAATATTATTACCGTGGAAGACCCAGTAGAATACCGCTTGGAAGGTATTACTCAGATCGAAACCAAAGAACAGATCGGACTTACCTTCGGTTCCGCACTGCGCTCCGTTCTGCGTCAGGACCCCGACATCGTTCTGATCGGTGAAATCCGTGACGAAGAAACAGCGGACATCGCTATCAAGTTCTCACTTACCGGTCACCTTGTGTTCTCAACTTTGCACGCTAACGACGCTCCCTCCACAGTTACCCGTCTCATCGACATCGGCATTAAACCATATTTGGTGGGTTCCTCTTTATCCTTGGTGATGGCTCAACGTTTGGTACGTAAGATCTGCCCGTATTGCATAACAGATTATAAACCCACAGAGCAGGAAATCATCGACGCTGGTCTTACCGAACAAGACGTAAAAGAAGCTCATTTCAAGCTGGGTGAAGGCTGCGTTCACTGCGATAACACCGGTTTTTCCGGACGTACCGGTATCTTTGAATTGCTCACTGTGGACAAAGAAATCCGCAGGCTCATTTATGAAGGTGGCAATCAGGATCTCATCCGGGCATCCGCTCTCAATTCAGGAATGCGCACCTTGCACGATGCAGCTGTATCCAAAATGAAACGTGGTATCACTACCATCCGCGAAGTCATCAAGATGACAATAGTAGAATAAGATAAATAGAAGGTAAACTCATATGCCAAATTTTGCCTACATAGTAAAGGACGCCAAAGGTGCCCGAGTAGAAGGCATGATAAAAGCTGATACTCTGGATATGGCGGTGGATAAACTAGCCAAAGAAGGCTCCACCATCATCTCCGTGAAAGCAGCAGCAGAAGGAGCGTTTAAAGGTAAGCTTTCGCTCTTTGACAAAGTCATGCTTGCTATCTACAAGATCCGCACGGGCGTTACTCTCAAAGTCCTCGTGTTCTTCACTCGTCAGCTTTCGACCATGTTCTCTGCTGGTCTCACCATCGAAAAGGCTATCACAGACTTGGAAAAAGAGGAAAAAAACAAAAAGTTCGCCAAAGTCTTGCGTAAGATCGGAGACGATATCCGCAAGGGATATTCGCTTTCTGAGGCTATGGAACAGCACCCCGGTGTGTTTAACCCGTTATATGTAGCTCTGGTTCAAGCCGGTGAAGCTTCGGGTACTTTGCACACTGTGTTGGATGAGCTCTCAGATTACCTGGAAAAGATTGAGGATACCAAACGCAAAGTTACCAGTGCCATGGCATATCCAGTATTCATTCTTATCTTCCTTATCGGTGTGATCTGGGGTATGTTCTACTTTATTATTCCTATGTTTGCTGAAGTTTACGCTGATTTCGGTGCCGGACTACCCACACCAACCGTTATTGCCATCAATATTAGTGACTTCATCGTGAGCCATTTATTCATGGCTATTCTGTTCTTCATCCTGGCTATTATAGCGCTATTCCTGGTCTATCTAACCGATCGCGGAAGATATGTCATGGATACTATTAAACTGCGTATTCCGGTAGTCGGAGGTGTGATCACAAACTCCATCATGAGTAAGTTTTCCCGCACATTCAGCATTCTGATGGCTGCCGGTGTTCCCATTATGGACACCATGGAGCTTACCGAAAACGTAGTTCAAAACGCAGTGGTAGAAGGAGCCGTACGTAGAGCCAGAGTGCTGATTAAAGAAGGCTATGGTGTAGCCAATGCATTCCGTAAAACCGGAGAATTCCCTCCCACGCTGCTACAAATGTTGTCCACCGGTGAAGAAACCGGGGATATGGATAAATTGCTCAGTAAAGCAGCCCAGTTCTACGAGAAGCTGGTTGATAGCGTTATTGATCGTCTAACCTCTCTGATCGAGCCGCTGTTGATTGTTATGATGGCTCTCGTGGTGGGAACCATCATTATCGTGATCTACCTGCCCATCTTCGATCTGGGTGAAGCAATATCTCAAGGCTACAATTAATACCAAAAATCCAATACATTAACCCCGGGTGATTCCGGGGTTTTTTAGTTTGAATGCTGCTAAATAGTATAACTCGGATAAAAAGATTGGAGAACATTTTACCTTATGTATATTATTGTCTGCCTGTATGTTATACGGTCGAATGGACTTCAATAGCAGGGGTGGTAATTATGAATTGTCTGAAGTAATAAACCACTCCTTAACTTATTTTAACAGTGATAGATAGCATAGGTGGTTTGTTACTCCAGCACATTGATACTTCTACCAAACGGTTCAACAGCTTCATTCCTCCTCTGGTTTATCGATACTTGAACCTGATATTATCGGGTGATCATCGAGTGAACACAGGATGATAACGGCTTGATATCAGCTTCAACACTGCATAGAACAAAGGGAAAGAGAAGAATGATTCAAAAGCTCTCTTCGGTCGCTGTGGTAATTCGGAGATTGCCACACCAAGCTTGGCAGGACACAAGAATGAACCTTCTCAATCGGCAAAAACAGGGTCAATGCTAAGCTGAAGAGTCAGACACCTGTCCTAAATCAGCATGTGCAGTATCAGTTTAAGGCCTTGATGATAGCCTCAGGAGTTGCGGGGAAGCATAGATCCGCCTTTGGTTTACAGGCTCTGATGGCGTTTTTCAAGGCGAAGAACACGGCCATGCCATAGATTAAGGGAGGTTCGCCCACAGCCTTAGATCCGAACACACTGGCTTCTTTGGATTGGCTGGGGATCAATTGCACGTCAATGGTTTCCGGTAGATCCCTGATCCCGGGTATCTTGTATGTACTGGGATTCCCGCTCAGATATTGCCCTTTGTCATCTACTACCAATTCCTCCATTGTACACCAGCCCATACCCTGGATAAATGCACCCATCACCTGCCCTTTGTCTATTTCAGGATGCAGGCTCTGTCCGCATTCGTGTATTATATGCGTACTCAATAGACGATGCTCGCCGGAAAGAGTATTTAGCTCCACTCTGGCGATTGCCGCACCATAAACATAATAATGAAAGGGCTGTCCCTTACCCATGTCGCGGTCAAAGTATAGATTCGGAGTAGCATAATACCCGTAGGAACCCAGCGATACCCTTTCCAGATGTGCTCGCTGTACCATTTCCTTGAATGTGATTGCCCACTCTTCGTTTTCCTGGGCATATATCATTCCATCTCTAAAGACAAGCTCCTGAGGCTCTATATTATATCGTTCTTTCAGGATTGCTATAGCGATGGGGTATAGATTACTTATTAGTCTTTCAGCGGCGATGCGAGCGGCATTCCCATTGATGTCGCTGCCGGTGGACGCTGCTGTGGGCGATGCATTTCCAGTTCTTTGACTGTGGGATGATTCTACCCGTATTTGCTCGAAAGGTAAGCCCAACACTCGTGCCACCACCATTGCTACTTTGGAATTCAGCTCTTGTCCCATCTCAACGCCGCCAGTGGAGACAGATACGCTACCATCGATATATATCCAGATCAATGCCGATCCTTGATTCAAGAAAGCCGTGGTGAAGGATATGCCAAATTTGACCGGCATTATGCCCAATCCCTGCTTCAACAAACGGTTCTCTGCATTGAAAAGTTCTATTTGCTGCCGTATTTCTCGATACATGGATCTGTCTGCAAGCATATCCAGGATGTTTCCTGCGCTTGCCTCGTTGATGGTTTGACCGTAGGCTGTCTTGTCGTTATTCCTATAGGCGTTCAATTTCCTGATTTCCAGAGGATCTTTGCCAAGCTTGGCAGCGATTTCTTCGATTACAGTTTCTATGACAAAGATGCCTTGCGGACCGCCAAAGCCACGAAAAGCAGTATTTGGTGGTAGATTGGTGCGGCAAGCCCTTCCCCGAATGCGGGTATTGGGTATATGATAGATGTTTTCAGCGTGAAACATGGCACGTTCCAGGATTGCTATGGACAGATCCGCATAGGCTCCTCCATTGCACATCAATTCCACATCCCAGGCCTGTATTCTACCGCTGGCGTCAAAGCCCACCTGCCAATTGCTTTTGAATGGATGCCGTTTGCCTGTGGCGTGCATATCTTCATCTCTGGTCAGTAGCACCTGCACCGGTTTTCCGGTAAGATATGCACCCAGAGCTGCCATGGTTGCCCAGATCGTGGCTCCACGCTCCTTCCCACCGAAAGCGCCTCCTAATCGCGGTACCTCTACAACTATGCGATGGGCGGGAATACCCAGGACTACCGAGACTACTTCCTGAACCTCCATTGTGCTTTGCGTGGCACAGAACAGGTGGATAAGCTCGTGATCGGTGGGAACAGCGCGCACACGCTGGCTCTCCATGTAAAAGTGTTCCTGACCGCCGCTGTAGCTGCAGCCTGAAAGGCAGTACTCACTCTGTGATAATGCCGTATGCACATCCCCGCTCTCGATTGTGCGTTCCGGTATATACCATTCCTTGCGGGCTTCCGCTGTCTCAATATCCAGGATGGGCTCCAACTCCTCATATCCTGCAATGATCAACGACGCGGCTGCTTCCGCAATGCTCTCATCCTCGGCCAAAACCATTGCCAGAGGTTGATATAGATACATGATCTCGTTATCGGGAAACAGTGGCTCATCTTTAATCACGTGGCCGATCATATTCGCCCCGGGGATATCTTTGGCACTTAGCACCGCATGAACTCCCGGAAATGCTTTGGCAGCAGATGTATCCAGCGATATAAGGCGCGCATGAGCAATAGGGGAAAAGAAGAATTTGGCGTGCAGCATGCCTTGTAAAGCGGCTTCATCACCTATGAAGCGAGAGCGTCCGCTCACGTGTAATTTGCCGTTTATGTGCCAGGGCAATCTAGTCATCATAAACCTCCCCATATTGCAGGATGTGGTTGCTAATCATCTGTTTACGATATTCTGCACTACCTCGCACATCGGAGATGGGAACAAACTCCTCTGCCGTCTTCTTAGCCAAAACTTGCCAATCTTTCTTGATCATTGTAGTCCATAGATCTGTAAAAGACCTGCTGATAACCGGTGTGGCAGCCACGCCTCCCAAAGCCAGTATTGCGCAAGCTTCAGGCTGCTTGTCGATGCGAATGGCGGAGGATACTGCAGCGATGTCCACGGATTTACGTTTTGTAGTCTTGAAACTCTTGATAAAAGAATCCCGAGGGGGTATCTTGATGATAATCTCTTTGATGAATTCCCCAGCTTGCAGAGCTGTTTTGCGATAAGAGATGAAGAAATCACGCAATGCTATCTCGCGTTCAGCTTCCAGAGAGGTTAGTTTCAGATGTGCATCACAAACCAGGAGAAGGGGCAAGCTATCTCCGATTGGTGATGCGTTTGCGATATTACCTGCTAAAGTACCGGAATTCCGGATTTGTTTGCCGGCTATCAAGCGGCAGATAATCACCAGTTCCGGCAGATTAGTCTTGATGATGCTGGAATCCATGATTTGGCTATAGCTTACTGTTGCTCCGATATGAATGCCATCATGCTTTAATTGGATGTTTTTCAGTTCGGAGATGTTGCCAAGATCGATCAGTGTTTTAAAGTGACGTCGTGCTATGTTTACCTGCACCATCAGATCGGTACCTCCGGCTATCAGTGCGGCTTCGGGACGATCGTGCAAGAGCTGGCACAGTTCCTGGCAAGTATTGGCAAAGATATACTCTTCGATTTTATACACTGAGCCGGATCTTTGTGGACACGTTGAAAGCTTTTCCTCGAAAGTAAAGAGCTTGGTTTCCAGCTCGCGGCACCAGGCAGGAACTATCGATGCAGGATCGAACTTCTTGCTTAGTTCCCTGGCTGCATCCAGGATGGATTGATAACCGGTACAACGGCATAGGTTCCCCTCCAGAGCGGCCATTATGTTCTCTTCGTTGGGGTGCGGGATCGATGCCAACAAGGCAAAAAGGCTCATTACAAAACCGGGTGTGCAATAACCGCATTGTGTGCCGTGATGCTCCAATAGGGCACTTTGAATGGGATGCAGATCTTCGGGGGATCCCAAGCCTTCTATAGTGATCAAATGTTTGCCGTGTAGTTTTGCCGCAGGATACAAGCATGAATTGATAGCCTCATACACGATTGACCCTTCTCCTTGGTAAGATATCACCACCGTGCAAGCTCCGCAATCGCCTTCATTGCAGCTGCACTTTGTTCCGTACATATGAAGGATTTTATGCAGCATTTCCAGGGTGCTAAGGCCAGGTGATAAAAGCGTGCTTTGCCTATTTCCGTTCAGGTAATATACGATTCTAGTGAATCGATAATTATCACCGCTATTTAGCATTTGATCCATAATTTTACCTCTCTGCGGAATAATGGTGTATCTGCTATTTTTGTAAAGCTTTTTCTGTGAGACTGTTGGTATAGGTAGCTTATCCTCGATTCCTATATAAAAGGCAGATAATGGGAAACCGGATACCGGATCTTGCTACATAAGGCTACGGATTGCGGCAAACAATTTCTCTTTGCTTACAGGCTTCGATAGCACTCTGTAAAATCCACCAGGGAGATTTATGGCTACATCCAAAGCTTCTCCTTACTGGGAGTCTTGGATACCTGTAAGTTTACATACGCAAAGGCAATTCAAAATAGAATGTACTGCCGGAGCCGGGGTTGGAATCCATGTACAACCTGCCTCCCAGGATTTCCGAAAGTCTATGGCTGATTGTCAAGCCGATGCCAATACCCTCGTATTTGCGTATGGAAGCGTCTTCCACTTGGTAGAATTGCCCATAAATATCGTTTGCGATGTCTTCAGGTATCCCCAGTCCGGTATCAGATACCCAGAGATCAGAGCGCCATTCTTCAGCCTTTGTACTCAAGTCATTGATCGAGATGGTGACATCCTTTTAGAAAGCTTCCATCACATTCTGGCAAAATGAACAGGGTATACCCTGAAGATCCTCTTTATGAGGAATGATGCCTTCCCGGCACCACTCATGTTCGTTGTTTAAAACCATGCTGTTCGAGCTTAGGAAGAAGATCACACACCGGTCTGTATCCAACAACTGCCCAAACTCCATGCATATCCGATCCATGATGTTGCTATAATCTGTTCTGCGTGCTATTCATCCCCTCTATATCAGCTTCAGCATTGGAGTACAGAGAGGGGGAGAGATAAGCAGCACACAGGATTCTGGCAGGCTTGCAGACGATTCTGCTTGACATATTCATTAGCGGGGCAATCTGGGATAAAAGGTGATACAGATGAGATGTTGCATAATAACAAACTCACATCCCAGCAATGATGTACGAATCTACTACAAACTGGGCCAGAGTCTCAGTAAAAGGGGAGAAGTGCATATAATCTCCACTAACGGGATGGTAAATAGCAGCATCAATCCTTATCAAGTGGTGGTGGATGCCAATTCTCCATACAAAGCCCTATCCCAGATTTATCGGGAAACAAAGCTATACAAACCTGATCTTGTGGTATGCGTGGAACCCCTTACCATATTGGTTGGGCTAGCGCTCAGGCGCAAATTCGGCAGCCGCGTTGTGTTCGATTGTCATGAATTCTTTGCGGATGCCCACGCCGAGCGATCCGCTTTGATCCTGCGCCCTTTGGTGAAAGCAATCTATCTGGCTGCTCTGCGTTTTCTGGCGCACAGGACTGATGCTGTGTGGGCGGTCAATCAAGAGATATTGACGCAGCTATTCCCTGCCAATCCCCGGGCGGATAATCTCCTGGTCTTGCCAAATTATCCGGTGGCAAATGTGTGGGATTATCAATGTGATGTCCCTGGTGCTTTGGCACAGCTGTGTGAGATGAAGTTCGATCTTATTTATGTAGGAGGACTCACCAAAGATAGGGGGATCTTCAAGATTTTGAAGTGCGCCACATTGCTAAAAGCAGATTTTCCGCGCATCAAGATCCTGATCTTGGGCAAGTTTCACGATTCTGCCATTGAAGCAGAGTTTCACGATTATATAAATAACTACAATCTGAATGCGATTATATACTATCAGGAATGGATTCCGGCAGAGAAGATCGGACTGCTGCTGAAGCGATCCCGTTTTGGCTTGTGGCTCTTCAATCCCAGGCTGAAGCGGATGAGTCTGGCCACTCCATTGAAGGTACTGGAATACTTTGCCGCAGGTTTACCTGTGATCAGCATCAAAACCCCGCTGATGAAGAGCTTGATCGACTACAATAAGTTGGGAATACTCTGCAGCTACCGTTCGCACGATATTACAACCGCCATCGCTAAAATGCTCAAGATGCCGGAGGAGGAGTATCAGGCGATGAGTAAGCGTTGCATAGAAATCTCGGAATCACGTTTCAATTGGGAGTCTTTGGAGCCTGCTCTCTACAATCTGTTGGACAAGTTAGGATGAAGATTCTCTATATCAGCTATTTTTATCCGCCCTTGGGGGGACCAGCAGCTTTGCGTAACCTCAAGACCGTCAAATACTTCAGCGAAGCCGGAGCAGAGATTACTGTACTTACGGTGGAAGACATCGAATACGCCTACAACGATCCGTCTCTGGTAACCGGTTGCGGAGAGCGTCATTTGGTACATGTACCTTCCTGGGATCCCATGGCACTGCTGCGCAAAGCTTTCGGAAAGAACAGAGCAGCCTCACAGATGGTCTATAAACGCAGTCCCGAACGGTTAAAACTGATGATCAGGCAAATGGCTCCCATCGACGACAAAATCGGCTGGTTGCCGCATCTACTGCGAACCGGACGCAAGCTATTGCAAAAGCAGGATTATGAACTCATCTATGTATCCTGCGGCCCTTTTTCATCGGCTATTGGAGCATATAAACTGGCAGAAGAATTTCATTTGCGCCTGGTGGTGGACTATCGGGATTACTGGACTCTGCTCTCGGATTATGATCTGATGGGCAATGCGTTCAAACGTAAGCTATCCCGGGCTTGGGAACAGCGCATCCTGAAACGGGCGGATTTTGTGGTCTGCGCCACATGCGGAATCAGAGACGATTTGGCGGCGGCATTTGATCCGGACCTGATTAAACGCAGCTTTGTATTGTATAACGGTCATGATGAAAGAGATTTTGATGGTTTGGCAGCAGGCCGGCCATCCAGTTCACATTATAGCCTCTGTTACTTCGGAAATATCTATGCCCGCCGTAGTCTGAAGCACTTGTATCAAGCAATTCTGGAGCTGGAACGGGAAGAACTGGTTCCGCAGAATCTCCGCATCCTGTTGTCTGGCAATTTCAACCGGGAAGTGTATGACGAAATAGAACATAGCGGGATCAGCGAAAGGATACAGGTGATGCCGCAGCTTAGTCACAAAGAGGCGTTGAGAACCATGCAGGAAGCGGATGCCCTGATCCTGGTGATCAACAGCAGCAGTCCCAAGGGCACCCTTACCTCAAAAGTTTTTGAATATCTGCGTTTGGCACGCCCTATCCTGGCAATGGTGCCTCAAAACGGCGAAGCGGCTCAGTTACTGCAGGAATGCGGCATTACTACGCTTTGCCCCATGGAATCGGTGTCGGGCATCAAGGAATGTCTCAATCGACTCTTTGACGCTCCAGTGGCAGAGCTTCAGCCGGCATCCGCATTGGCCAAATATGAGCGGGGAGCACAGTTGAGAGTTCTGTATCAGCACTTGCAGGACTTGGTCACAACTACACAAAAGGTATAGCTGAAGCTGCTAAGTCCCCAGTTCCAATATCTCCACAGCTCGTCCAAATTGCGCCAGATTATCCAATTCTTTATCGAGTTCTATGATGATCTTCAGACTGTGTGCCGCATCGAAGCGCAGCGGCTCGCTTATCCGGGAACTGAAGCGCAGA
The DNA here is from genome assembly GCA_028706475.1 of Candidatus Cloacimonadota bacterium. Lineage (NCBI taxonomy): Bacteria > Pseudomonadati > Candidatus Cloacimonadota > Candidatus Cloacimonadota bacterium. The sequence goes on along the minus strand of JAQWBI010000008.1, from coordinate 22,013 downwards.
ATCTCCGCTTTGGGGGGAGTGTTGGCAGAGTCATACTCAATCGTCATGATGCCGTGTCTCACCATGCAATTCTTCAGTTTCAACTGCTTTGCCAACAGATCTACTTTGAAATACAGCAAGAGCCAACGGGCGTTTTCGGGCAGCTCACCAAAGCGGTCTCTTAGCTCTTCGGCAAAGTCTTCGATGTCTGCCATGCTATTCAGTTGACTCAAGCGACGATAGGTTCTCAGTCGCTCCTGATCGTCGTCGATGTATGCGGGAGGGAAATAGAGGTCTACTTCGGTTTTGATGCTTTGTCTGGTGGAAGGATTGTCTTCGGCATACAGTGCCGATGTGTCACCATTTTCTACACATTCAATAGCGCGTCCCAAGAGGCGGTTGTAATAATTGAAACCGATGGCTTGGATGATGCCGCTCTGTTTGGTACCCAATATCGTTCCAGCTCCCCGCAGTTCCAGATCACGCAGTGCCACTTGAAATCCAGCACCAAGAAAGTCGTATTGGGTAAGGGCTTCCAGTCGTTGACGGGCGACCTCAGTGGTACCTTTGGGAATCAAAAGATAGGCATAAGCGCGACGATTGCTGCGTCCCACTCTGCCGCGCATTTGGTAGATCTGAGCCAATCCGAAAGTATCGGCACGGTCGATCAGAATGGTGTTTGCATTGGGGATATCGATGCCGTTTTCAATGATCGTAGTGGAGATCAGCACCTGGAATTCGCGATCCACAAAGGCTTTCATGACCTCTTCCAAGTGATGCTCAGACATCTGCGCATGACCTACCATGAAGCTGATATCTGGCATTTCCCGGCGCAGTTCTGTGGCTACCGTCTCAATGGTCTGCACGCGGTTGTGAACAAAGAAAACCTGGCCTCCGCGGTCTACTTCGCGGCGGATGGCATCTTTAATCACTTCCATATCCCGAGGCGTGATGATGGTACGGATGGGCAAGCGCTCTTTGGGAGAAGTCTGCATCAAAGAGATTTCCTTTAGCTTTGCCAGGGCCATATTCAGGGTTCGGGGGATGGGAGTGGCGCTCATATAAAGGGTGTCTACATTGCTCTGGATGCGGCGTAAGCGGTCTTTGTGACGCACTCCGAAGCGATGCTCTTCATCTATGATTAGCAGACCCAATTTTGGGAACTTGATGTCTTTGGAGAGTAAGCGGTGAGTGCCGATGGCGATGTCCACTCTACCGGATGCGATATCTTGTACGTCTCTAGTGATCATGGCCTTGCTGCGAAAGCGGGAAAGCATGGCGATGCGGACGGGATACTGGGCTAAGCGTTCTTTGAATACCCGGTAGTGCTGCTCGGTTAAAAGAGTTGTGGGGGCCAATACTGCAACCTGATATCCGCTGTTCACCGCCTTGAATGCTGCGCGAATAGCCACTTCAGTCTTGCCAAAACCAACGTCACCGCAGAGCAAGCGCTCCATGGGAGAGGGTAGTTCCATGTCGTCTTTGATCTCGCGGCCGGCTCTGGCTTGATCGGGAGTATCTTCGTAGATGAAGGATTCCTCCAGCTCTTTCTGCCATGCGGAATCTTGAGCGTGTGCCAATCCGGGACGGCTGCTGCGTTCGGCATAGAGGCGCACCAGATCGGCGGCGATCAGCTCTATTTGCTGTGTTGCTTTGTGCTTTGTGTGCTGCCATTTGGCACCGCCCAGTTTGTTCAAGGCGGGGGCAGAGCCTTCTTCGGCTACGTATTTGCTCACTAGAGATAGCTGGAAAGTGGGCACATATACCCTGTCGTCGTTCGCATATCGCAATACCAGGCACTCCACTTCCTGGCCGTCCAGTTTGATTATCTTCAGGCCTTCAAATATTCCGATTCCATGATCTACATGAACCACATAGTCGCCCGGTTTCAGGTTCTCATAATCAATGATGGTTTCGCCGGGAGCGAAGCGCGGAGCATAGCGTTTGCGTCTATACCGGTTGAATATCTCGTGATCGGTGAAGACTCCCAGTTTAGTATCTTCCAGTTCAAAGCCTTCATGTAGCACACCGATGTGGCTGTGGTAGTGCACATTCACGTCGAGCATCTGGCGCATGCGCTTTTCCTGAGAGGGGTTGTCGAAGAGCAGATAGTGCTGCCAGCCCTGTTGACTTTTTTTGATTAGAGATTCGGATAGCAAGCCCAGATCTCCTTCAAAAGCGGGTTGTCCACTGAAGGGAGCGCGGATGTTCTCCTTGATACCGGGCAGGATAAATTCGCTTTGAGACAGGTAGAGGCTTTCGCTTTGGCTTTTGCACTTGTAAAAGGCTTCTTCACTAAGGATAAGGTCTTTCACTTTAGGTATCTTTCCCTTGCTGCCTTGTTTCAGCTCCTTGCGGTATTGATTGTGGGTTTGCTCTGTCAAAGCTCCAATCTCTTCGGTTATATAACTGAAATTGCTGAAGAGGAAGATGCGCTGGTCGGCCTCGAAATAGTCTGCAAAGGGGCATAGATCCTTCGTGAGCAGGCTATAATAGTTTTCAATGCCCTCAAAGAAGCCCTTTTCCCGGATCTTGGCGATGATCACAGAACCGGAATCCACATCATCCAGAGATAGTTCGCGGGCGGGAATAACGGTGATCTCGGATAAGTCTTGGGAGATGGAGCGCTGTGTATTGGCGGAAAAGCTCCTGATAGACATGATCTCATCACCCCAGAACTCGATGCGGACGGGATGCAGTGCGGGCGGTGAGAAGAGATCCAGAATGCCGCCGCGCTTGGCGGCTGTATATACCGTGGACACCTGATACTCTATCTCATAACCCATGTTTTGTAAGCGCAATAGCAGTTCATCGGGATTTATGCTGTCACCTTTCTGGAGCTTGAAGATATGGCGGGATAGGCTTGTGCGGGAGGGGATCAGACGCAGGAAAGAACGGATCGAGAGGCTGTAGATAGCAGGGATGGAAGAACTAATGTTGTTCATAAGGGTGATCATGCGGGTAGCACGGATAGAGTAGTGAGGGGAACGCTCTTCGTAGGGCAGAATCTCATAATCCGGCAGATAGAAAGCGTTGTCCTTGCCCACCATACTCACCAAATCGTCCCACAGGTCTTCTGCTATGATGTCGTCCTGGGATACCAGTATGATGTTTTTCCCAGTTTTGGCCCAGATGTACGAGGCTACCAAGGTGCGGGCGCTTTGACTGAGATGATAGATCTGGCTGTCTGTTTTTAGAGGTAACAAGTTCTGAAAGAAGGGGGATTGTTCCAGATATGGTGCGATCTTGGTGTAGAGCATTTACGTAATCCTTAATATAATAACAGCGGGAGCTTCTGGTCCCTATAGCTTTTCTGTGAGAGCTGAATCTACAAGCTCAGTTTCCTCATCACTTCGGACAGGCTAAGGCTTTCCTGAGCGGAGTTTTTAAGGTTTTTCAGGATCAGCAATCCCTTTGTCAATTCATCTTCGCCCAAAATGATGGCGTATTCCGCGCTGGAATTGTCCGCGGCTTTCATTTGAGCCTTAAAAGAGCTTTTCTCTGGATTGTATTCTGCGTAAAATCCAGCTTGGCGCAGTTCTTGCAGTATTGGTAAAATTGCCTCCTGCGCAGCATTGCCGATTGCCACTGCATACACCTTGGGCTGTGGTATGCCCGGTAGGTCGATGCCTTCCTTTTCCAAAGCTAAAAGCAAGCGTTCAAATCCACCGGCAAAACCGATGGCAGGGGTGTCTTTACCGCCAATCTGTCCTATCAATGCGTTGTAGCGTCCCCCGCCAGCTATGGAGTTTTGCGCGCCAAGAGAATCCACAATCAGCTCAAAAGCCGTGTTTGTGTAATAATCCAGACCGCGCACAATAGCGGGATTCACTGTGTAAACAATGCCCATCTTATCTAGATAGTTGCGTACCTGATCAAAGTGCTGGCTGCAGTCTGGATCCAGATAGTCCAATTGCGATGGGGCGTCTTTACGAAAGACCTTGCAGGAAGGAACTTTGCAATCCAGCAAGCGGCGAGGTTTCTGTTCAAATCGCTTTTGACAATCCGGACACAGTTCAGCAAGATGTGGTCGATAATACTCCTGCAGGGCTTCATCATATACTTTTGCACAATTGGCACAGCCCACGCTGTTGATCTCCAGGCGGGGTTCTCTGAGCCCCAGTGCTTTCAGGAAGTTCATTTCGATGGCAATCACTTCAGCATCGAAATATGGATGATTGCTCCCGATCAGTTCGATGCCATATTGATAGAATTGACGGTAGCGTCCCGCTTGCGGGCGATCATAGCGAAACATGGGACCCATATAGAAAAGCTTGCTGTGCCCCCCGCTTTTATCCATGTGATTCTCCACAAAAGAGCGCACCACAGGAGCGGTTCCTTCCGGACGCAGTGCAAAGGTTCTGCCTTTTTGATCGCTGAAGCGATACATCTCTTTTTGCACTACATCGGAGCTTTCTCCGGAGCTACGCTCAAAGAGTTCCGCCATCTCAAAGATTGGGGTGCTGATCTCGTTGTAACCAAAGCTAGCGGCTACCTTACGAAACACATCCTTCACATATTGCCATTTAGCACTGTCAGAGGGCAGGATATCAAAGGTTCCTCGGGGGATTTTATACATCATCGTTTCCTCTTAATAAGGTCATCAAATTTACAGGTGCTTCTGCCGTCAAGCAGTTCTGAGGGATACTTCACTCCTACCAGATACAAGCCCTCTGCAGGAGCTGTGGTTACCAAGTTTTGGCGCGGACACTGCTCTGCCAATAGCCTGTCGATGGTATCCGGGCTGAGGCTGAAGTGAGAGATGTTCGCCAATGTTCCCACAATGCGGCGTACCATATTGTGCAGAAAGCGATCGGCGCGGATGAAGAAAGTGAAGTAATCGTTATCCTCGGTAATGTTGATCTCTTTAATCTCGCAGATGTGATTTGGCACTTCGGGATTCAAGCGGCCAAAGCTGCTGAAGTCGTGAGAACCCAGCATGCGTTGTGCAGCCTCCTGCATGGGTTCCAGCCTGATTCTCAGATGCGGGATAAAGCCGCTGTAAGTGCGATTGAAGGGATCCCGGTCTTTACTGAGCAAATACTTATACTGCCGTTCGCAGGCCTGATAACGGGCGGAGAAGTCCTCGCTTATCTGCCATATCTGTAATACCTTCACGTCATCAGGAAGCCAGCGGCGAAAGGCTTTCAGCATCTGTTCCATAGTCATTCTACCATCATAGTCGAAATGAGCATATTGCGCCAAAGCGTGCACTCCGGTGTCTGTACGCCCCGCTGCGATTAGTGCTACCGGCTTTCCGCTGAATTGCTCCAAAGCTCTTTCCATCACACTCTGAATGCTGCGTCCTTGTTTCTGCTTCTGCCAGCCGATAAAGCAGCTGCCGTCATAAGCCATTTTGATGAGATAACGCATCCTAGCCTCTACAGTCCATTTACCAAGACCAATATACAAAGGAAAAGCAAACCATAGAGATTGGCACTGTAGTTGAGCTGTGGGATGGAGCTTTCCATATGCATATACTGCTTCACCTTTGTTTCGATGTCCGCGCTTTGGTCATGCACCTGTTTACCCGCAGCCAGAGCTTTGTCCAATATCCCTGCGATGCTGTCCTGTTTGTCCATGGCTTTGTGGATTTCCAGATAGTGCTTCAGAAACAGCCATGTAGCCAGAGAGTAAGAGAGTAGAGCTTTACATATTTTACTTTTACACAATGGTTTCAGTTCCGCCCAAAGAACCGCCTTGTCCAAAGATGCCCACACTGCTACGGTGATCAGCGCCAGATACACTATTTTCAGCGTAAAGATACCTGCCAGGGGAAAATCCACTTTGAACAGCATGGCAAATACCCAATATGCGGCAAGAAATGTGAGCAACTTGCGCAGAGCAAAGATGAATTTGGCATACAGATAAGGTTCTGCCACAAAATATAGGAGAAAGAGCAAAGTCTGTACCGCCAATTGCCTGAGAGACACCTCGAAGACCATACTCAGGCTTAGCAAAAAGATCAGCAGTCTTATCAGAACATGCTGACGCCGGATGAGTCCCAATCTCATGGGCCAGAGCTATCCTCTTCCTCGGGAGGAAGGGGAACCGGGATATCCTCCGGGCTGGGGCTTTCTTCCTGCTCTGAGTCCGGATCGGCCTCGCTTTCAGGGCTTGGCAATTCTTCAGGGACTGTCTCAGGGATTTCTTGTGATAGACTATCCGGAGCAACCCCTGCATCGGTTTCAACGTCTGGAATATCCGGCACGGCAGGTGTATTATCTTCCAGGCTGAGGCTGTCGCTTTCACTTTCTACAGCATCTTCGATGATTTCCGGCACCTGCGAGAGAGTATCCGGTAATGACGTTTCGTTTTGTGTATCCGGGATATCGGCAGCATCTGTGCCCAGGCTATCCGCAATAACCGTTGCCAGGCTGTCTTCCGGCTCGTAATAACGGTAATCAAGCTCCCGCTTCAGGAAGTTTTGCCCATTGTAAAAACGCCGTGCAGCCTCCGCATACTCCGGGGGCACATTCTCTTCGAGCAATACGTTTAGATAAACTTTTGCCAGCGTAGTATCTGGCTCTTCAAAGCTGTAATACCAGCCCAAACGGTAGTTTGCCCTGCCGCGTATATCCCCAAAGTCACTCTCGGTGAAGCTCAACATCGCGGTCAGTAAAGAATCTGTATATTCGGGATAATAGTCCAATGCATGGTCAAAAGCGCTATCTGCCTCTTCCCAAACCGGATCCACCAGACTTGGGGTTCTCCCTTCTGCCAATGCGTTGATGGCGGCTGAATACATATTCCGGGGATAGCGTACATTCATCTCTTGCCGGATCACTTCGGCTTCTTCTTCACTCCCCTGAATGTCTCGCAAGATGCTGTATAACGAATAATTGCAGAAGGGAATGATCTCGCTGTCAAATCGCTGAAGCGCAATCTCCAGAGGTTCTATTCTATCTTGAATGCGCTGTATTTCAGACCTGAGAGATGTCAATCTCTGTAAGGCTACTTGCGATGGATCGACCGGTTCTTCCTTGCTGGATTCTTCTGCTGATGCTGCAAGGCTATCGGCCTCCGGAGCCCGATCCGTTACTTCCTCCGGCTGGAGCAGTAAAGAGTCGCTTGGTGCCGGCTCATTCTGGTCATAATCCTGCAGACTATCAGCTTCACCCACAGTGAATTCCGGTGTGTCGATCTCGGCAGCCAAAGAATCCGGGCTTTCCGCTTCTACTTCGCTGGTTACTAACGAGCTGTCCGCGGCAGGTAATGCTTCCAGGGATTCAAGGCTATCCGGTACTATGATACTCAGGCTATCGATCTCAACCTGCATTTCTGCCAGCATCAGGCGCAGAGAATCAGCTTCTGCAGCTATGCTATCACGTTCGGAGATCACTCTGCGATAGCTGGTGAGCGCAGAATCAGGCAATGCGATGGGTTTCAAAAAACTCTCTGCTCTCTGATAATGATAATCCAGAAAAGCCTGCAAGTTACTGTTGTCATCCACGAGGGTTCGTTTGGTCTGATTTATCGCTGCTGCCAGTTGGGATGCAACTTCGATGTATTCACCGGCGCTGTATTCGGTGCGCACCTTGTTCAGATGAGTTACGGATGTATCCCAATCCTGTCGGTTAAAATAAAGATATCGTCCCCAGAAATAGTAGGCAGCCGCGGAGTGCTCGGTGCGGGCATAGCTTTTGGTTACTTCTTCAAATTGCTCCAGACCTTCTTCGTCACCATTTGCCAAGAGGATTCTGCCATACAAGACTTTAGCCCGAGACAGCATATCAGGGCGGCTTTCGTTTCGCACGACATACTTCACTTCTTTGAGTGCCTCAGGATAGCGCTCCAATTCAAATAAGTTCAAGGCTATATAATATCCGGCTTCCAGCTTGCGCAGCTTGGGTATGCCGCGTGTTTGCGTGAAGGTGGTGAATTCTTCCAGAGATTTCTCGTAATCACCTTGCATATAATAGTTTTTGCCAAAGAGGAAAAAAGCATCCTTGAATTCTTCGGCTTTGCGATAATCCGTCAAAATGCGTTCCAGCCAGTACTGCGAGCGGATATAGTCCTCGTCGTCGATCTCAAAATCCGCAAGTAACAATAGGGCTCTGGCATGATGCTTCAGGTATTTGGGATTGCGGACAAACTGCTCCAACAAAGCTTCGGATTGTGATGCTTGATTCACTTCGCGCATTACTCTCGCCAGATACAAATGTGCGTCTGGAATGTGCTTGCTGTCAGGATATCCCTTGATCAGGTTCTCGAAGGCATCCTTGGCCTGAAAAGCAGAATTCTTTTTGTAATACAGTGCACGCGCCATCAGAAACAACGCATCATCAGCTTGCTTGCCCTTGCTGTTTCGGGACAGGATAATACCGCACTTCTGGATAGCTTTGGTATACTCGTCCACGGCCTGGGGTGTGGGGCGGCCGTTGGCGTTCAGTGCCCGATCCTGTGCGCTTTTAAAGTATTTATTGGCATTGTACATGGTGTTGTCTATCCCGCAGGCGACAAGCATGCCAAATAGTGCCAGAACAAATGTTATGCGCGTGTATCTCATAGTGCAATAAGCTCGGGCCTTAGCCATTTTGTCAATCGATTTCTATTCCGCTTTGCTCCACCGCTGTCAACACAGCGTTTGCTTTGATGGCTGCAACGCTTTTATGCAGCTCAGGATACATCACCCGGTCCTCCGCCAATTGCGGTGAAAACTCACGTAAGCGAGCTTTTACCATCTCCAGCGCAGAAGAACTTGGCTTTTGTCTTAGATCGATGGCTTGAGCGGCAATCATCCACTCAATCGCCAAAACAGTGCTCACGTTCTCGATTATCTGCATTAGCTTGATGGCCGATACCGAGCCCATGGATACGTGATCCTCTTGATTTGCCGAGGTAGGGATGCTGTCAACCGAGGCGGGGTGAGCCAATACTTTGTTTTCAGAGATCGCTGAGGCTGCGGTAAGTTGGATGATCATGTATCCGGAATCCAATCCAGGACGATGTGCCAAAAACGGCGGTAACCCACGTGATAAGGCGGGATTCAGCATTTGTTCCATGCGCCGTTCACTGATGTTTGCCAGTTCACTGATGGCGATGGCCATACTGTCCAGGGCGATTGCAAGCGGCTCTCCGTGGAAGTTCCCCCCGGAAATCACCTGCTTTTCTTCAGGGAAGATCAAAGGATTGTCTGTGGCAGAATTGATCTCGATCTCCAACACACCGCGCACATAAGTCAAAGCGTCCCGTACCGCACCATGCACTTGAGGTGTACATCTCAATGAATAGGCATCCTGAACATTGGGACAATTTCTGTGACTCTTGCGCAAGGGACTGTTTTCCAAAAGCTTGTGGATGTTCCGCGCTGAGGCCAACTGTCCCGGATGCGGACGCAGGGCGTGTACCAGAGGATTCATGGCATTGGGAGTTCCCAACAGTCCGTCGATACTCATTGCAGCCAGGATATCTGCCTGTTTGCAGAGGTTTTCGGCCTGGATCAAACTCAGCACACCGATAGCAGCCATCACCTGAGTGCCGTTGTTCAAGGCCAAACCTTCTTTAGCTTCCAGCTTCACCGTCTGGATTCCGGCTTTTTGCATTGCTTCCGCACCGCTCATCTTTTCACCCTTATATTTCGCTTCGCCTTCACCGATTAGCACCAAAGCGAGGTGGGACAGGGGTGACAGATCACCGCTTGCTCCTACCGATCCGCGCATTGGGATCACGGGGTGGATGCCGGAATTCAGCATCTGCACAAGTGTTTGTAAGGTTTCGATGCGAATGCCTGAATGACCTTTTGCCAATACTGCAATACGCAATAGCATGATGGCACGGGTAATGGGTTCATTATAAGGTTCGCCTACGCTTACGGCATGGCTTCGGATGAGGTTAACTTGCAGCTCTGCAATGTTTTCCTTCTCTATGCATACAGTGCTGAACTTGCCAAAACCGGTTGTAAGACCATATACTATATCGCCTTTGGCGATGATACTTTCCACATATTCACGGCAACGTTTTACCTTGGCAATGCTCTCTTCAGAAAGGCGGATCGGCGCATGCTCAAGCGCTACTTGCGCAACCGCTTCCAGGTTTAGACTATTGCCATCGATGATGATTTCTTGCATGATTCCTCTGATGTTTCTATATTGATAAAGATGATAAGTATATAAGATTCTATTAATTTGCTCAACTCAATGAAATGCCCTCTTTTTGTCAAGCAGGGATTGGAAATGGCAGCTCCTGACTCCGTATCGTAGCATTTCGATGCTACTGAGGGTTCGATACGTCTCGCACCGGAAACGGCCGGAGGTCGCTTCAGAAGGGTTTACAGTTGCTATAGTGCAGCGGTTTTGCAGTTGATGGTATTGCGATCGTAGCTCGTGCCTACGGCACGTTCCCGTTATTGCATATCTCCTGAGGTGTCAATGTGCAGATATCAAATGTCACCCCTCATGGGGTTTTAAGGGTGGATTTTGCGACCCTACCGGGACTGGATGTTGAAGGGTGCTGGTGCACCATTCAACAGGTGCGAAGCAACTCATCTGCGTGCTATTCAACCTCCATACATCAAGCCGTGATAAAGCAGATATCATCGGGTTATCATCTAGTGTTCATTAGATCATAACGGGTTTATATCTACTTCGGCAAAGCTTGAGCTACAGGGCAAGCGTAGCAGATAGTGGGATCGGTCAGTACAAGACCACTCTTTTGGTGGATGTATGCTCTTTTGTGTTAAAGCGCAGGAAATAGATTCCTGCAGGCAGCTTTTGCCCTCTGGATCCTTTACCATCCCAGCTCAGATCAAAGGAGCCGGAGCTAATACCTGCAGTGCGGTACACACATTGCCCTTTTAAATTGTACACCAGAAAAAGGTATTCTTGCGGGCTTTGCTTTGTAGTTACAGCAACATTTATAGACTGGGAAAATGGATTGGGGTACACTGTTTGGATGCCAGAAACCATCGGTTCTACCAGTTCTGGAGGATTTGCTGAGCTAATATAGTATGTCTCTTCCATGATGGAGCTGGGAAACCAATTCGGGTAGTATGCTCTGGCCTTCAAGATTGTATCCTGCGTAAGCTCGAAAGTAGAGTAGTACAATGTCGAAAGGGTATCCGGATCAGATCCGTCCAGAGTGTAATAGATCGATACCTCAGGTGTGATGCAAAACAAGCGTACCTGGACAACATCTTCATAATCGCCGCCGGTAGGATAGGCGTATGGAGTCTCCACAGTTTCCCTCACCGTATAAAGACCTTCAGATATCGCGCTATGAATCCATCCGGATTTGAAAGCGCGGGCCCGGAGGCTCAGGGTATCGGGTTGTGCTATGATGATCGGCTCATACTCGTCATAAACCGGAGAATCTTCAGCCGGTTCGCTGCCATCCATAGTGTAGCATACATATGAATCCACTATGGGGCAAGACAGGGATATCGACAGCATTGTGGGGTAATCCCCCGGCTCCGGGCTAAATACTGGACGCGGAACATAGTGCGTACCTCCCGGATTGATCAGGATCAGATCATCCGGATACAAGCCTGCCTGTCCGTTTACTACAGATCGAATCCGCACTTCGTCTTCATATATCATCTGAGCCCTGAAATCCCAGACCCGGAAGTATATGATTTCATCATCGCTTTCGCTATAAACCTGCACTGTGCAGATGGGACCTTCATCCGTCTCCACAATCGGCGCTTTTCCGCGTAATATCGGTTGTTCACCCACCGTCACAAACGCAGCCAGGATGTCGTTTGCACTGGTGGGTACATCGTTGATAAATACTTTCGTGGTAATCGTCATTGCAGAGTTCATTTCCACCGGTTGCGGCCAGGGATCTGCTGCTTGAGTGCCGGATTGAGCATAGAGAAGGTAAAAGTCGTCCGGGTATGATCCCACTGTTCCATTTACTACGGATGACAGCATTTGATCGCTATGGCATGTACTTTCGTCACTTTGATCCCAAATCATGAAACGGAGCTCTTCGCCATCCACAGCTGTGTAGATCTGGAGCAGACAACCGGATATACCGCCGATCTGTATGATCTCGCCCTTGCCGCGCAACTGAGGCATACCGTTCACCAGTACATACGCCGCCAAAAGGTCTCCTGAAGAAGCGGGACTGCCGTCGATATGAGGCTTGGTCAAAAGGCTCATGCTTTCGGGCAATACCACAGGTTGCGGCCAGGGATCTGTGGCGAACAGAATTGCGGTACAAACCGTGATGATCAGGCAAAACACATATCTCTTGAACATTTATCCTCCTACTTCAGCAGCATCAGCTTAATAAGCTGAGTACTATTACCATTACTTAAACGGCAGAGATAGATTCCGGATGATAGCCTTCTGCCGGCGTCATCCAATCCGTCCCAGGATATGTCCAGAGGCCCGGTATTGGCTTTTATGCTTCGGAGACTACGGACTTTTTGACCCTTTATGTTATAGATGTCCAATTGGGGATTTGCGTCGTCTTTGAGGATGTTCAGGTGGATTAAAGTACCGTTCTGGAACGGATTTGGGTAGCTGCTCACCAGGCAAATGTCGTAAGCAGGGCTGTCCGGCCGATCCGGGCTTTGGGTAAGGTCGTAAAACTCAGGGTACTTACCGAGTTCTGCGTTTACCGCACCAGTAATCCGGTTTTCGACGGGCAGCAATGCGCCGGTTTTGGATTCTATATACAGGTCTATCGCTTCATTATCCTGGCAAAAGACCTGAAGCAGAGCAGCGGGGAATCCTTCCGGATCGATCAAAGTCTGAGCGCCGCGAAGATCCTCTCCTACTTTTGCTATCAGGATGTCTCCGGCAGTTGCCCAATCGCAACGCGCCATGATGGTCATGCTGGATGGCAGCACTCGGATTTCAGGTATTACACTACAGTCATTCTTTGCTTGGGATTGTTCTGCATAGCCCTGATATATTAGGTTTTGCTGACTGTTCACCTCTATCCAATAACCTTTTCCGGGCTGCATTTGCGATAAAGTGGAATATGGATTTGCAGGGATGTAGATGCCGTCTTTGCCCTTAACCTGCTGCAAATGGGCGGCGATGCTTTGCATGGCGTCTGCTACCTCCAACTGCCCGGTGGGATAATATGCAGCAAGGTTCCAGCCTTCACTGAGAGGAATGGGGATGTTGGGGGCAATCTGCTCTCCGCCTACGATCCAGGTGTCATCTTCGGCCAGGAGGATATTGTAGGCTCTGCCGTCACTAAGGTTTGACAGGCTGGAGTAGGGATTACCGGATTGCCAAACACCTTCTGTACCTTTTATCTGTAAAACGTTGGAGGCCAGATTGCCCAAAATGCGGGGCAGTTCAGAATAGGTGGGGCTGATATTCAGCGAACACAGATTCCAACCGGCGTAAAGCTCCAGGTACATCAGAGTGGGAGCACCGGGATTGCAATACATCCGAAAGTCGTCCACCATGAATGTCAAGGCATCTTCAGATACGCAGCGGATGGCAATCCATGCTTGCTGATTATCATAAGCTGAAATATCGTAACAATACTCAGTCCATTGCGTGGAAGCTAGCACATAACCCGGTCCGCTGATGAAATCGAAAGATTCTTCCCCAAAAGCGGGATCGGTGCTAATACCCACCCGGAAACGTTCTGGGCGATATAGGGCGGAAGCGCTCCTGGCATAAAACTTGATGAGGCTGTTCGTACCCAGATTCAGCGCTGGGCTTATCAGCCAATCGTCGTTTGCGGTGTCCAGAGCAGCAAAAGCAGCGGCAAATTTGGAGCCTTGCTGAGCCGCCATGTTGGGAATGGGAGGAACCGCTGCATCTGGATTGAACACCATGTATGCTATCTCTGTGCCATAATTGGGATACTCGTGATCCAGTATGCCGTAAGTGGGCTGATGATCATTGTCTAGAAGAGTCCAGGGTGGAAACTGAGTGCAGAAATTGTCATAAGTCTCGAAGGAATCTTCAAAGACCAAAGGGGCTACAACCCAGTTCACAAGTAGCGCTACACTGGCGGGCGTAGATTCACCCGAGTCATACCTGGCGGTTACATCGTAGCTGTAAAAACCATCAGGGAGATTGGGATCTATGTATGAACAGGTGGTTGGATTGGGGATGGTGGCTATCAGGACACTGTTTCGGTATACTTTGTATCCCAGCAGATCACGAGTACTCTGCCCTTGGTCGGCGAGGGATGCCTGAGCCTGAGGTGAATCCCAGCTAAGATACACGTTATTGTCGATCAATTCTGCTTGCAGATTGTCAGGAGGTTCAAGGGTACTGATCTCCTCTAGTTCAAAATCCAGGCTAATATAGCTATTGCTCTGAAATACAACACTTTGGGTCTGTGTTACATATCCGTTTTTGGATACCCTTACCCGGTAGCTTCCATAAGGTATTCCTACGATGCGGTAGTAACCCAAACTGTTTGTGACGGCACTGAAGGTACTACCTTCCAGGTTTATTGATGCATCCTGTACAGGGGAGCCGGAAGATCTCACATAACCTGTAAGAGTCGCTGCGTTTGTGGGACGGATGTTCATCACAGCGGCATGCCATTGGTTGAATTCGTGGGTATCCGGATTCAGACCGTGAAGATAGTAATAACCGTCCCAAAAACCACCCCAGCCCCAATTAATATGAAAATGGTCTGTGTTTTGGTATCCGTCCAATACGAACGAATGGCCTCCTGAAGACCCGTAACCATAATATAGCACCGGACAGCCCTCATCTAAGTTCTGACGTAACATTATTGTCCATATAGATTGGGTATATGAGGATGCTGTGTGATAGGAGCAGGTGGGATGATAGCGGAAGTAATTCACCATAGCGGCGGGTATGTCCTCCACATAGGCTCCGCTGCCATCTGGTCCATATTGCGTATCCACCGCAACTCCGCAGCAATACATCAGAGTGCTTATGGCGGCATTGGGGGAGTCGATGGAATTTGGCATGCTGTCCCAGTCGAAAGTAGTATTGCTGAAGTTTACAAACTGATCTCCATAATTCGGGGAGTAATAGCTATGTGATCCCAATCCGGTTTCGGGATAAGACCATCGTTTCATTATCTGAGCCATGGAAGTGGCTACACATCCTGCTACAGCGTGACCTCCAGAACCGTAGGGCTCGGAAGGGCATAGGGTATTGTAAGGATAGTCCTGATTCCAGGTAGTCTGAAGGATTGGTGCTACTTCACGCTGGATGCTGTATCTGCTCGTGTCGCCCCTGCGTAGTTCGTCCCAGCCCGGATCGCTGGTCAATTGTACGTTTTTTCGAATCTCACGGATGGCTTCCGCATAATCTCGCAGCAACCAATCTATATGATCCGGGATCTCTGTTTCGGAGATGTTGTTACTGGTAGAATAAGCCAGGATAGGTGTTACTCTGTCATCAGCAGAGACCATGATGAAGCCTTGGGGTCTATAGCTTAGTATGTAGAAATCTGCTTGCTCCGCATCCCGCTCATTGGGATAAGAAAGACAGGTGGCAAAGCTGGGATGCTGAGCAGAGACATGAGTCCATACTGTATTTCCGATGGCTATTGCTTCTTTTTCAGAAACCCTGAGCGCATATGCAGCTGGAAACCAAACCAAAAGGCTTAGTATCAGTAAAAGCTGTTTCATAAGACCTCCAATATTCCAGAAAAGTCTATTTTCAAGTAATTCTCTTGCTATCCTTACATGAAGAAGGGCATCTGAACGGAGATGCAAGAAAATGAACTTACAAGCATTGCGAGAATAGAAACATACCATTATTATCCAAGTATTATTCTTCATCTGAGTTGTCAAGGTAAAATACCGCCTGGATTGCCCTAGATGGAAACAAGTATGCGTTCTCACTATAGAGTATCAAGTGAAATTGCAAATAGTATCACTTTCGTTGCAAATCGCTGTTTTCTGTGAGACTCCAGTTTCAACCTTTTTGCAAATCGATTTCAACCTTTTTACAAATCCAGTTTCAACCTTTTTACAAATGAGGGTCTGTAGATATGAGAATATGATATATCTGTCAATTGCGCATTGCCGGCAAAGATATACACATATCCATTATACCAAGGATTTGGTGAATCGGATTGTGGCGCGGATACCGCCAAATCACAGAATCCATCCCCGTTGAAATTGCCTGCTGCCAGTTGCCAGCCAAACTGATGAAAGGGTGAGGTAGAAGGGCTGGATATCCGCAGATCATACATCCCATTGGGAATCGCTTTTCCCAGCCAGATTCCCGCATGGCCGATCCAAGTGAATGCCAGCCAGTCACTACCCGCCAGATCGCTGTAACCATCTCCATTGAAATCACCATAAGCTACTTTCTGCCAAGAGCCAAGGTTAAGGAGGTTTGCAGCGGAAAAGCTTTCTACGGTAATCTCCTCCGTCATCATGATATTGTTGCCTCCCAGGCGAATCTTGTTATTATTATACCATGAATCACCATTACAGTAAACCATATCATCATAGCCATCCCCGTTGATATCGCCAATGCCATAGGCGCCAGCAAAGATTTGTCCTCCTGAATTACTATTTGGTACTTGATACATCAGAATTCGGTCATTGACGTTAAAGGTATCGCTACCCAGATAAAGATATCGATAATTATTGAATTCGCCGTTTATTGTAGCTCCAAAACCAGTGACAAAATCATCCAACCCATCGCCATTTACATCTCCGGCATTTAGAAAAAACCCATTAGCATTGACTTGACCAGGATATTGGCTTTGCAGGACGATATCTGGTATTGAATCCATTTGGGTACTCCCAGAATAGAATAGAATGGCATTAAGCTGATTGGTGCCATATTTGCGTGAATAGAGTATCAGATCATCATACCCGTCCGCGTTATAGTCCATGGCAGTAATTCTCTCTCCAAACCATGAATTCCCATAATGCCCTTTAAAGGTCTGCATAATTGGCATGCTGTTTTGGGCATAAATGCCGTTGATTGCTAGCAGAAGCATCATCAAGGACATCATCATCTTTGGCGTTTTCATTAGTTCATCCCTTTATTTGATAACGATTTTCCCGCTATTCGTTTTTGTGCCATTTAGCCATAAAGAAATGATGTACACCCCGGGATTCTATGCGAAGAATCAACAACTTATTCGTATCCTATGACTTTCCCATGATCGGCACTTACGCACATTGTTATGAACTCTCTCACATTGTCAAGAAAGTTTTCATTATTTCTATCATACCTGTATCCTGTTAAGCTTTTGAGGCGACAACTGCGGGGAATGAAGTACAGGGCATTTACAGGTACACATAGACAGTAAAATGGTTGACACTTTGTGCGTAGCGGAATATGTGTCACCGCATATTGAATAGTGTATAATAGGAGAGATTATGGCACAAATGATATCCGCAGCTGATGCTGCAGCGATGATCAAGCCCGGCACACGCTTGGCTATTGGTGGCTTTTTGGCCGTGGGCGCCCCTGAAGGCATTATTGATGCCATCGTAGAGCGCAAGATTGCAGATTTGCACATGATAGTGATTGCCTCCGACTGGGAGAATCGCGGTGTGGGCAAACTGGTCGTGGCGAACCTCATCAAGAGTGCGCAGGTATCGCATCTAGGTACAAACAAAGAGATTCAGGCGCAGATGAACGCTGGAAAGATCGACATCGAGCTGGTTCCTCAGGGTACTCTGATGGAACGTGTAAGAGCTGCTGGAGCAGGTTTGGGCGGCATCCTCACTCCTACCGGAGTCGGAACCGTGGTGGAAGAAGGCAAACAGATTATCAATCTGAATGGTAAGGACTACATTTTAGAGCACGCTATCGAAGTCGATGTTGCCATCGTAAAAGCTTGGAAAGCAGATAAGATGGGCAACCTAATCTTCCGGAAAACTGCCCGCAATAGCAATCCCATCATGGCGATGGCGGGAAAGATCACCATCGCTGAAGTGGATGAGATTGTGGAAGTAGGTGAACTGGATCCGGAAATGATAGCTTGCCCCGGTGTGTTTGTGAACTATCTGGTAAAGAGCACGGAGGTCGCTAATGGATAAGAGACAGATGATCGGTTGCAGGATTGCACGTGAATTTAAAGACGGTGACTATGTGAATCTTGGTATTGGCCTGCCCACCATGGCAGTGGATTATATTCCGGAAGGGATTCATGTCGTATTCCAGAGTGAAAACGGGATGCTGGGCGTTGGTCCAAGCCCGGCAGAAGGCACTGAGGATCCGGATATGATCAATGCCGGAGGCGGCTTCATTACTGCTTTGAAAGGCGCTTCATTCTTTGACAGTGCACTCAGCTTTGCTATCATTCGCGGTGGACACATCGATGCTACAGTACTGGGTGCGTTGCAGGTGGATCAACAGGGAAACCTGGCAAACTGGATGATCCCAGGCAAGATGGTTCCTGGTATGGGTGGTGCGATGGATTTGGTTACCGGTGCCCGCAAAGTTATCGTTGCCATGGAGCATTGCGACAAACACGGCAACCCCAAGATCCTTAAAGAATGCAATCTGCCCCTTACTGCTAAAGGCAAGGTGAGTCTCATCATCACCGATATGGCGGTGATTGAAGTGACAGTCAGTGGTTTGGTATTGTGCGAAGTGGCGGCAGGAACCAGCGTCGAAGAAGTCTTGAAAGCCACGGAAGCCGAACTGATAGTACCCGAACAGGTCGGCACTTTCGGCATGTAAGACACAATAGTAATACATATATATAACCCGGGCATCATACCCGGGTATCTTTTTGCTTCGAATTAGATACAAATCAATAGCGGGGGATCACATGCATATGGAAATGGAACACGGTTTGTCCCGCTTTTCGGCCGCAATTCATCATCAGATTGTAGGCTGAGGGCGAGTATCTTTTTTCCAGCAGTTCCTTCAGCTCTTTTACTGTTTCCAGCAGTGCAAGAGATTCTGCTTCATTCAGATCAAAGTATTGCGATACATGGCGTTTGGAGATCACCAGGCTGTGTCCCCGGGCAACCGGATGTTTATCTTGGATAACGTAGAAGTACTCATTGGATAGCAGGTGTTTGGAGACCGGGATCTCGCAGAATACGCAGGGAGCATCGTTATTCATTCTATACTCCTACTCTTTTGCAATACTTGTAAATAGGACATATGTCACAAGCTGGTTTGCGGGGTTTGCAGAGGTTTTGGCCAAAGGCAACTACATAGGAATTGATCTTTAGCCAATGCTTTTCCGGTAGCTTTGCCCTTAGCGCTATCTCGGATTCCAGGGGCGTTTTGGTTTGAATATACCCCCAACGGTTGCAGATGCGATGCACGTGGACGTCCACACAGATCGCCGGTAGGGAAAACGCCAGTGCCCGAACCAGATTGGCAGTCTTGCGTCCCACTCCGGGAAGCCGCAAGAGATTGTCGATCTCGCTGGGTACTTTGCCGCCGAACTCATCTCGCAGTACTTTGGGCAATTCTTTCAGGTGCTTTGTTTTGGCATTGTGAAATCCGGTTTGATAGATGATCTTGTCCAGCTCTTCAGCGCTCAATGTATCGAAGTCATCTGCCGTTGTCACTCTTTTGAAGAGCTCATCTACCACTTTAGCAGTGGTTTCATCCTTGGTTCGTGCACTCAAGATCGTAGCTACCAGTACTCTAAACGGATCTTTGGTCTTGGCTTGGATCAAATCCACGATAGGTGTCTTCACGCTGTTGAAATGCTCTTCCAAGCGCTTCATAACCGCATCTATGTCCTTTTTGTGCATGGTGTCTCCCTAAAGCAGTGATTCTTTGATGAATGTGGATCTTACGAGAAATTTCTTCTTGCCAATTATTCGAATCCTCATAATGTTGTCAACAATTAGGAGTATCCCAATGTGCGGTAGATTTGCGCAGGTGTTTAAACATGATCAATTGCAGAAGATACAAAAGGAACTGAAAGCGACCATCAGCTCTGAACAGCTGGAGATATCTTACAATGTAGCTCCTACACAGCAGGTGATGGCGATTGTCAGCAAGGGAGAGTTCCGTTACAACGGATTCTTCCGCTGGGGTCTGATACCATCCTGGATGAAGAGCCTGCCCAAGACCCCGCTGATCAATATCCGTAGCGAGAGTATCCATGAAAAACCATCGTTCAAAGCGTCTTTCATCCGGCGCCGGGCCATAGTTCCCGCCAATGGTTTCTACGAATGGCAAGCGCCCGGGAAAATCCCGCATTATATCTATCCGGCCGATGGAGGTTTGCTATATATGGCCGCCATCTACGACCTTTGGGAAGGGGACGACGGTAGTTATGTGCCTTCTCTGGGAATCATCACTACCGCCGCAAATAACTTTATGCGTCACTTGCATCAACGCATGCCGCTCATTCTGTCGCCAGACACCTTTGATCCCTGGCTGGATCCCTCTCTTCAGGATATAATTGCACTGAGTGGGCTGCTGGCGGAGATTAAGGATCCCAAGTTGCAGTGTCACCGTGTGAGTCCGGCGGTAAACAAAGCTGCAAACAATTCTGAAGATCTCATCAAAGAATACTCTTTTCAAAAAGATATCATTATTTAGAGGAAAACATGCTTGAAGAAAAAGCCCGGGTTTTGATCATCGACGATGATCTGCCCATTCTGGATAGTATCCGCATGGGTTTGAAGAACTGTCACAATTTGTTGGTTGACGTATGCGAGGATCCTTCTGAAGCCTTGAGTTTGCTGAAGAACAACGAGTATCAGACGGTTATCAGCGATGTGGCCATGCCTGTCATAAGCGGCTTGGACATCTTGAAGGCAGTATCGCAAGGAAATCCAGAGCTTCCGGTGATCCTGATCACAGGATATGCGGACACCGATATGATGAGGGAAGCCATCCATTATGGGGTATATGAATTTCTGAAAAAACCCTTTGAAATGGATGAACTGCTGATGACCCTGAACAAGGCATTGGAGACATACCGTCTGAGAATCCAGAATAAAGCATATAAAGACCACCTGGAGTCCTTGGTTACTCAGCGCACGATCGAGCTCTTTGATGCCAATAACAAGCTGCAAAAAAGCTACCTGAATACGATCCATGCCATGATTAACGCCATGGAGGTGAACGACATCTATACCAGAGGCCATTCCGAGCGCGTGACTGCCATGTCCATGAGAATGGGCAAGTTACTGGGTTTGGAAACCAAAGAATTGATCCTGTTGCGCATCGGTGCCTTGTTGCACGACTTGGGTAAAATCGGGATCGTTAGCAATGTGCTGAGCAAAGAGCACCGTCTTACCGAAAACGAATACAATGCAATAAAGCAGCATCCGCTTATTGGGGCCCGCATCATAGACCCCATAGGTTTTCCGGAGACTGTCGGTAAAATCATCCTGCAGCATCACGAATGGGCAAATGGCGAGGGCTATCCTTATGGCATCAAGCTCAATGATATCCATCCCTTGGCGCGAATTGTGAGTGTTGCGGATAGTGTTGATGCCATGACCAGCCGACGACCCTACAGCAGAAATCTGGATTTTCAGGGAGCCACTGAGGAAGTTCTAAACAACATCAATCGGCAATTTGATCCCATCGTGGGGCGTATCTTCTTTGCCAACAACCAGCAAATACACAACTTTACAAAAGACACTAATGCAATCAAGGAGATGTTGCAGGAAGCCTTTTGATGCGCTGCTCCCTCCGGTAACTATCGCAATGTAATGTCCCGCTCCATCCCGGAACTGCTCGATATTGATGAATCTGCAGCCTCTTATTTTCGCACAGAGTACTATCGGCGCTACAGCAAACACCGGTACAGTTCCACACCTATGTATTATTCTTCTTTCCTCTTATGGATTATCTATACATGAACCTGATATCATCGGGTTATCATCGGGTGACGACTGCATTATAA
The DNA here is from genome assembly GCA_028706475.1 of Candidatus Cloacimonadota bacterium. Classification (NCBI taxonomy): domain Bacteria; kingdom Pseudomonadati; phylum Candidatus Cloacimonadota; species Candidatus Cloacimonadota bacterium. The sequence continues at coordinate 317 of JAQWBI010000008.1, read as the reverse complement.
CACCTTGATATCTGCTTCGGCACTATGTGATGTATGAAGGAGGAATAGCCGCCGATCACGCAGATTTAACTAGGATAATAAAGTTCATTTGACCTTATGTATCTTATTACCTATATGTTATATGGTCAAATGGACTTCAATATCTGGAGTGGTAACTATGCATTACCTGAAGTCTATGCCATCCCCTAACTTACTAATCTTTCCTACACCTAAGTGCTTGGAAAATGGAGTGTCGCTAGCGAGAAATAGTTCGTATGTCATTATCCAGCTTTGCGATACCCTTTTAGAGCAGATATGGATTTATCCATCTCTTCGAT
>JAQWBI010000007.1 GCA_028706475.1 Candidatus Cloacimonadota bacterium | reverse complement strand
GTTTATCACTCACAAACGGGTTTGGTACTGGTTTATCTGTATGGCCATCTAGCACATCCGTAACTAATTGTAACATATACGGGAACTTTGGGAGTATAGGTGGTGGAATCAATGTCGGAGGTGCTACAGTTTATCTTTCCGGAGTTGAGATATTTGACAATTATGCCCTACAGCTTGGAGGTGGACTATATGCTAACTCCGGTGGAGGTTATGTAAACAACATCTCTTTCGATCCCATAAATCGCTGTTCAATATACAACAATCGTGCCGGATCGGGACAGGATATCTATATCCAGCAAGCCACAGATGATCTGTATATACCTTTGGATAATTTTTCCGTAGCGGAGCCTAGTAATTACTATGCGACATATATCAGTGCCCCCCCCAACAACTACAGCACCTACCAGATCGATTTTGATATCCTGCAGTTCCATCACCAGGAGATCGATAGCGATGTATATGTATCGACTGTCGGTAATGATTCCAATGACGGTCTCAGTCCTGAGACAGCGCTGAAGACCATCCATGAAGCGATCTATCGAGTGGCAGCCGATAGTCTGAACATGAATACAGTACACATTCTTCCGGGGGAGTATTCCCGCACTGATAACGATCAGGTCTTTCCTATCGGACTGAAAGGCTGGGTTATCGTTCAGGGTAGTGGGATGGATAGCACCACAGTGATTGGAGAACCACATCCGGAGATGGGCCAGAACCAGGGGACGCTTGTTTTTGCCGTTATCCGGGAAGAATTGATTTGGATTTCGGATCTATCAATTACAACACGTAATGTGCCACTCAATGGTCAGGCTTTTTTGGGTGACAGACTAAAGTCAACTTTACACTTTAGCAATCTTCGCATTCATGACATGAATAGCAACGTGAATAACACGGAATCCTATGTACTGATTTATGCTTTCGTAACTAGTAAAATGGAGGGTGTGTGGGAGAATGTTATCATTGAGGGGGGTAGACCGGATCAGGTCACACTTGTTGGATTGATGCCAATGAGCATGGATAATGGAGACGTCTCCGCTTTCAATGGTAGTTTTAAAAATTGTGTTTTCCGTAACGCTACTTCAACCTACGTTTCATCATCTGTTTGGGCAACGCCACTTGTGGGTATTGTCTGTGATAAAGAAGTGAGTTTTGATAATTGTGAATTCAGTAATCTAACTATGCTAGATGATAATTCCCTAGCTATAGCTATCGCAGGAATTCAGTATCCTCAACAACAGAATCATTTTACTTTTCGTAATTGCCTTTTCAGTAATAATGAATCTGAAGGGGGAGTTGTATCCATCTATTCTATTAATAATCCTCGCATCGACATCGCCAACTGTACATTTGCGGGAAATCAGGGGGATGCCCATACGCTGATTATCAATGGAGATGTAAACATAACCAATTCCATCTTCTACAACGATACTCCCTATCAGATTATGGTAAATCCTATGAATGGTGATCCCAACGAGCATACCAATCTTAGAATCGATCATTCCCTGGTAAAAGATGGCATCGATGGCATTCTACCTTTCCCTGTACCGGGTAACACGATAGATTTTATGCCTTCCAGCATTGACGCTGATCCCCTCTTTACCGGTGGCTTTGACATCCATGATCCTCTCTTTTACAGTCTTTCAGAGTACTCACCCTGCATCGATGCCGGTACTCCGGATACCAGCGAGTTGAACCTTCCTCCTTTTGATCTGGCGGGTAACTGGCGCATCTGGAACGACCGCATCGATATGGGCGCATTTGAGTATGGCTCCAGGCCCTGGGTCTCCATTGATGATCCGGTAGTGCCGGAACCGGGACAAATGGCTTTGTTTCAAAACTACCCCAATCCCTTCAATCCCAGTACCACCATCTCTTTCTCTCTGCCCCAGGCAAGCAAGGTTCATCTGGACATCTATAACCTGAAGGGACAATTGGTCAAGACCCTGGTCAATACAGATATGGAAGCCGGAATCCACAGCGTGGTCTGGAACGGTAGAGATAAGAATAACCATACTGTAGCCAGCGGAGTATATTTCTACCGCCTGAGTAGTCCAGACTATAGCCAAACCAAGAGAATGCTCTTGATGAAATAGTATTGAACCCAATCAATGCACTGGAGTTCAAGCCACCTATGCTTATAGTGGATTAGGTTTTTAGCACCAATCTTGGCTCGGACAACACTTTCCATGTGGGGTAAACCCCAACGAACATACTGGTAAGCGATCTCTCTCAGTTACACTGTTATCTCTTGGTTCTCTTCGCTTTGCTTGTTCTCATAGTAGAGCCCTTTGCGCTCAAGCTGCACCAGCTCACAGGATTTTCTCTAAGAACACCAGGATAGCAGCATAATGATGTGGGAGGTATTGAACAGTCTCAACATAGCAGGAAATTAGCAGTCTCACTTTTCGATTGACAATATCGTAGACTTGATTAATTTGTCTTCAGTTTAGCACTTTGATGCCTAGACTGCTAAAATAACAACGAGGCGGTAATTATGAAGAAGAATCAAGCACGATTGATACATACACTTGGAGCTCTGGTGGATGAGTATATCCGGACTTGTGAACCCGTCTCTTCGCGGGTATTGAACGAGAAGTATCTCTGTGATGTTTCAACTGCTACCTTGCGTTTGGATCTATTAAAACTTGAAGAGCAGAATTTGATATCTCAACCTCATACTTCTTCGGGGAGAGTGCCGACTATCAGCGGGTATCGTAGGTATTTGGAATATATCGCACCGGAACACGTGAAAGTAAGTTATCCACGCATGGATACTCTGCGCGAGCTACTCATCCAGCATTATAAAGATACTCCGCGGGCCCTACATTTCATTATGCAAATGCTAGCTCATGAAACAGATCAGCTTTCATTTGTGGCGGAACCGGAAGTATCCAGCGGGTACTTATCTTGTTTGGAGGTATTTTCCATCAGCGATCGCAAACTACTCTTCGTAATGAGTTTAGATAGTGGATTGGACAAGACTGTAATACTAAAGTGCGATTACGATATAAATGATGCCCAATTGAAAAAACTGGTTCGCTACCTAAATGATGAATTGGTGGGACTCAGGGTTTACGACATCGCAAACAAGGTGCTGGTGGATATGCGGGAAAGCAGTAGGGGTGAGAACGATATCCTTAGCCAGTTTCTAAGCGAACTGCATAAAGCTTTCATCGAGATCAGTGATTTCTTTATTCATTACGATGGCAGTATAAAGTTTTTAGAGCAACCGGAGTTTGATTCAAAGCAAGCGATCCTAAGCTTCATGAATCTGATTCAGAGGCAGGACTATTTGCTGAACTCCATGCGCAACAAAGAGATATCTGGAGTGAATGTGTTGATGGGAGAGGATTTTTCGGACACTCGTTACAGTGGCTTTGCATTGATCTATGGGAAATACGAGGTGTTTGGAATACCCGGTTACCTGGGAGTGTTGACGCCGCTAAGAACGGACTACAGACGCTTGATTCCTCTGGTGCGGGATGTGACGCATACCATTACTCAAACTACGAAGCGGGGGATGGTTGTACCCAAGAGGAGGATGTATGACTAATAAAAAGAAGAAGGCAGCGGCGAAAGCTTCCATGCCGGATAAGGATATGAATATGCAGAATAGCAGAGAACAGGAAGAGAGCTTGAAAGAAACAAAGATTGAAACTGCATCGGAAACAACAAACAGTGATGAAAAAGTAGCTGTGGAAAACAGCGAACAGGACGAAATGGCAGTGCTGAAGAAGGAATTGGCAGAGTATAAGGATAAATACCTGAGAACCATGGCTGAATTCGAGAACTTCCGCAAACGCAGCATTAGCGAAAAAGCAGAGTGGATCAGGCACGCAACCAAGGAATTAGCACTACATATATGTGATGTTTTGGACAACTTTGAACGCGCCCTGAATCAGGCCAAGACTGAAGATTTGGAATCTCCATTTGGCAAGGGTGTACAACTGATAGAAAAACAACTGGCAAAGACTTTGGAAAACGAAGGAGTAAAGAAGATTGAGGCATTGGGATGTGAATTTGACCCGGAGTATCATGATGCTTTGGCGCATATTGCCAGTGAATATGAAGAGAATATTGTGGCCGCTATCATCCAGAATGGATATACCATGCACGACAAGGTGATCCGTCCGGTTCGGGTAGCGGTTTCAAATGGAAATAAAATGAATACCCTGGAGGAATAAATGGGAAAGATAATTGGAATCGACCTAGGAACCACCAATTCCTGCGTTGCAGTAGTTGAAGGTGGTAAACCTGTAGTAATCACAAATGCAGAAGGCGGACGCACCACTCCGTCTGTAGTTGCATTTACAAAGGATGGACAACGTCTGGTAGGACAATTGGCAAAGCGTCAGGCGGTTACCAATCCGATCAATACGGTGTTTTCGATAAAACGCTTTATGGGCCGTTCTTACTCGGAAGTGAGTGAAGAGATAAAACAAGTGCCTTTCAAAGTAAAATCCGGCATCAAAAATCAAGCTGCGGTTCACGTGGATAGTGAAAACAAGGACTTTACTCCTCAAGAGATATCCGCAATGGTGCTTGCACGTATGAAAGAGACCGCAGAAGCATATTTGGGAACCACAGTAACCGAAGCTGTGATTACTGTGCCAGCTTATTTCAATGACGATCAACGCCAAGCCACTAAAGATGCGGGTAAAGTGGCAGGTCTGGAAGTGAAACGAATTATAAACGAGCCTACCGCTGCAGCTTTGGCATTTGGTATGGAGAATAAGAAAGAACAGAAAGTAGCGGTATATGACCTGGGCGGAGGTACCTTCGACATCTCTATCCTGGATATCTCTTCCGGTGTGGTAGAAGTACTTTCCACCAATGGAGATACTCATCTGGGCGGAGACGACTTTGATAAGCGGGTAATAGACTGGATTCTGGAGCAGTTTAAGAAGCAGGAAGGTATGGATCTCAGTAAGGATCCGATGGCGATGCAGCGTTTGCGTGAAGCAGCAGAAAAAGCCAAGATCGAGCTCTCCGGAACTCAGACCACAAATATCAATCTTCCCTTTATCACAGCGGATGCCACCGGTCCCAAACACTTGAGTCTGGACCTCAGTCTGGCAGAGTTTAACCGTCTGACTGCTGATTTGGTTGAGCGTACATTGGGTCCCTGCAAAAAAGCTCTGGCCGATGCCAAGCTAAGCACTTCCGATATTCAGGAAGTACTGATGGTGGGTGGCAGCACCCGTATTCCGGCAGTAGGAGAAGCGGTGGAAAAGTACTTTGGCAAAAAGCCCAATCGCAGCCTCAATCCTGATGAAGTGGTTGCCATTGGTGCCGCCATTCAAGGTGCTATCATGTCCGGAGATGACAAAGTATCCGATGTGCTGCTTTTGGATGTGACTCCACTATCATTGGGAATCGAGACTCTGGGAAGTATGATGACTACTCTGATTCCTCGAAATACTACAATTCCCACAAAGAAGAGCCAGGTGTTTTCCACTGCTGCGGACAATCAAACCGCTGTGACTATTCATGTATTGCAGGGTGAGCGTCCCATGGCTCAGGATAATAAGAGTCTGGGCAGATTTGACCTGGTTGGAATTCCTTCTGCTCCACGCGGAGTACCACAGATCGAAGTAACCTTCGATATCGACGCTAATGGCATTTTGCATGTATCCGCAAAGGATAAAGGCACGGGTAAGGAGCAATCCATCCAGATAGACCGTGCAGGTAGTATCGACAAGGAAGACATTGATCGCATGGTGAAAGATGCCGAACTACACGCTGAGGAAGATAAAAAGCGCCAGGAATTTGTAAGCGCAAAGAATGAACTGGATACACTGATCTTCAGCACTGAAAAGAGTCTATCTGAATATGGTGACAAACTGCCGGAAAGTGATAGAAGCGAATTGGAAGCTGAATTGAAGAACGCCAAGGAACGGCTTGACAAGCTTGGTGACAAAGAACAGGTTGATCAGATTATAGAAAATCTATCCAAAAAAGCTCAAAAATTGGGGGAGATCATCTACGCTAACATGCAGCAGCAACAACAGCAACAGCAAGGTGGCGGAGCAGGATTTGATCCCAACGCGCAAGGCTTCAATCCGGAAGATTTTGTGGGAACAAAAGAAGAAGATCATAAGAAAGATGACGGCCCTATAGACGCAGATTTTGAGGTCGTTGACGATAAATAATCCAATAAATATCCTGCGGGGATAGTTCGTGAATCGGGCTATCCCCAGGGATAGTTTTGTTTATTGATCTGCTTTCTGCTAAGCAGATAGTTTTGATTTATTAGGAGAATAGATGGCGAAACGCGATTATTATGAAGTATTGGGTGTTGACAAGAACGCCGATGAAGCAACTATCAAGAAAAACTACCGCAAGCTGGCTATGCAGTATCACCCGGATAAGAATCCGGATAACAAAGAAGCAGAAGAAAAGTTCAAGGAAGCCAGTGAAGCATACGAAGTCCTGAGTGATAAGGATAAACGGCAGATTTACGATCAATATGGTCATGCCGGAGTAGAAGGACAGTTTGGTGCGGGTGGATTTTCCTGGGAGAATTTTACGCATCGTAGTGATCTAAACGACATCTTTGGCGACGGTTTCTCTTCCATCTTCGATAGCCTTTTTGGAGGTGGATTTGGATCGCGTTCATCGGGAAGAAGCTCGAATCGTGGAGAAGATCTGCAAATCGAACTATCGTTGAGCTTGAACGAGATTGCCATCGGAGCCGAGAAAAAGATCAAGATAAGCACCAAAGAAGTCTGTGACAAATGTAACGGGAGCGGCAGCGCCGACGGCCAGGTGGATACTTGCTCTCAATGCAGAGGATCGGGACAAGTGCGCCAAGTTCGCCAATCCCTTTTCGGGCAGATGCAAACCGTTTCCGAATGCCCATCATGCAGAGGTGAAGGCAAGATCATCAAGAACAAATGCGGGAAATGCTATGGTGAAGGGCGCATCGCAAAGGTAAAAGAAATCAACGTAAAGATCCCCGCAGGAGTGGAGGAAAACCAATATATCCGTCTGCGTGGACAAGGGAATGTGGGACCCAGAAACGGAAGTCGCGGAGATATCCTGGTTCTAATCCATGAAAAGCAGGATGATCTGTTTGAGCGCAATGGAAACGACATCATTATGGAATACCCTATCTCGATATCCCAAGCAGTCCTAGGGGACGAAATCCTAGTACCCACGCTAAGCGGAAAAGTGAAAATGAAGATTCCATCCGGAACTCAAAGCGGCAGACTGTTTCGCCTGAAAGGTCAGGGCATTCAAAGCCTGAATTCATATAGCAAAGGCGATGAGATCGTGCGGGTTGTGGTTGTGATCCCCACCAAAATATCGAAGGAAGAAACCGAGATGTTCACGAAGCTGAAGGAATATGACGCCAAGCGGGAGTTGAAACCAGGTAAGGGCTTCTTTTCGAAACTAAGGGATTACTTCGTATAGAGATGCCATCATACTATTATCCTCAGTTGAGAACAGACAGCCGGGAAATCATCCTGGAAAATGATGAGTATTACCACCTTAGCAGAGTAAAACGCATTCGAAGCGGGGCCAGGATCATGCTCAACGGGGGTAATGGCTTGAGCGCAGAGTGCAGAGTGGTTAAGCTGGAAAAGCGTTGTGCAGTATTGGAAGCGATCAGCATCAAAGAACATCCAGCGCCAGAGATGCCTTTTGCCATAGCCTTTTCACTGCTCAAAAACCATCATGATGAATTAGTGGTGGAAAAGTGTACCGAACTGGGAGCGAGCGCTTTCTTCCCCTTGCTTACGGAATATACTGTAAGGGACGAAAAACGCAACACCATATTTCGCTTTGAAAAGATCGCTTTGGCAGCGATAAAGCAATGTGACAATCCCTATCTGCCCACAATACATCCTATTCTGAACCTCGAAGATGCTTTGCCCTATATCAGACAACAGGGTTATCAGCCAGTATTATGCTCTGAAAGCGAGCAGCAGAATTGCCTATACGACACAAAGAGCACTAAAAAGCCTTGCTTTATCATTGGTCCCGAAGGGGGCTTTTCGGAAGCTGATATCCAGGTGATGCAGGAAATTCCTTCCATTAGCATCTGCAAACGGATTGTAAGGGCGGAAACGGCGGCTATCTGCATTGCTTCCCAATATCAACTCCTTGCTTTGAATGAGCAGTATTAAGAGCTCACCTGGAGTATCTGTACTATATGAAAAAGCCTGCTTAACAGAGCTGGCCAAAATTCTCTTTGACAGGATAAAGAAGGTGATATAATTGACACAAACAAGAAAAAGGGGACTCGCCTAGAAATATGAAGCTGTTTGAGACTCATGCGCATCTGGACCTTCCGGATTTTGATTCTGACCGGGAGAGTCTTATCAATAAATGTTTTAGCACTGGTATCGAATACATTATCAACATCTCATACAACAAGGATACCGCAATATCGTCGCTGGAACTGGCCAAGAAGCATCTGCATATTTATACTTCGGTTGGTTTTCATCCGCACGACGCTCAAGAATTTGACGCAGAGCTGGTGAAGAAACATGCGCGGGAAAAGAAAGTCTTGGCCATTGGCGAGATCGGCCTCGATTTCTTCCGCAATCTGTCTCCTTATCCAGTGCAACGGGAAGTATTTGCAAATCAAGCTCACTTGGCTGTTGAATACGATTTGCCAGTGGTAGTTCACGACAGACAAGCGCATCAGGAATGTTACAATATACTGAAACAGGAAAACGTGAAGGAAGCTGTGTTCCATTGCTTCTCCGGAGACATCATCTTTGCCCAGCAGGTTCTGGATGCTGGCTGGATGATGAGTTTTACAGGCAGTATTACCTACAACAATTCTCATCTGGATGATGTGGTTCGTTTGGTGCCTATGGACAGATTCATGATCGAAACGGATTGTCCCTACTTACCGCCTCATCCGCACCGAGGACAACGCAATTCTCCGCTGCTGTTACATCTTGTTGCAGAAAAGATTGCACAGATCAAAGAGATCAGTCCCAATGAAGTGGCAGAAGCCTCATATAATAACGCGATGAAGTTCTTCCGCGTTCCACCAGATCCGGTTAAACACCATAAAGCAGGTCATAAGAAATGAAAAGATCAATACTAATCGCATCCTGTCTGATAGCCATGTCACTGTGGGCAGGAAATTCCATCTTCTCTTACGATGGTTATCCTGTCCAATACTATGGGCGCGACATTTATAGTTTGAGCATGGGAGATACCGGCTCCAGCGATGTGTTTCGCAATAACACCGCCTACGCAAATCCAGCTCAGAGCAATATTGACAACAAGACCCTCTTTGGTACGGGTATGGTTTTTGGCTATACCGGATATAAATCCAAATACAACGGAAACGAGAACAGCTTTCGGGATGATTCGGTAGATTTCCCCTATTTCAGCATATCGATTCCGGTAAAGAAACATCGTTTTGCTTTCCAGTTTGCTTCTTATGCCAATGGTTTGGTGAAAAATCAGACCATGATCGATAGCCTTACCATAGAAAGCCAGGAAGTGGATAAATACTTGTACCGTGCGGACCTCGTCTACAGCTATAGATACAAAAACCTGAACCTTGGTATCAGCGGTAATTATTTTTTAGGGCATGACAACCGCAAATTTGTTCAAAGCTCATCTGAAAACACAGTGCCCAGCTCCGAGACGTTGGAGCAAAACTACAAGAATCCCAGCATCAGCGTTGGATTTGTGCAGCGATATAATGACCATGCCTTTGGCTCTTATGCGACCCTGCCAGTTACATTGAAGGGAGAAAGAATCTGGAGCAGTTTCCACAGTAGCGGTGAAGCAGAAAATTCATCATTTGACATCCCTCTTACCATTGGCTTTGGCTACACCGGCCTTATGCTACGGGAGTTCAAGGTTGCCGCTGATTACACTTATGAAGCCTTCTCCGAAACCGATGCCAACTTGCGTGATGGCTGGAAACTGGGTGTTGGTGTGGCATATGAGCCCAATACTGCACGCAAGCGCTATTGGTATCACAAGATTCCGTTGCGGGCAGGTTATTCCAGACGCGCTTTACCGTTCAAAGTAAACGGGGAGTATGTGGACGAGAATGCCATCAGTGCCGGTTTCAGCTTACCACTAAAGGGAGAAGTGAATCGCTTGGACCTTGGCTTTATGTATCAGACACGCGGTTCTCTGGACACACATAATATCCAGGACACCAGTTATATGATGCTTATTGGTTTTACCGGTTTCGACATCATTAGCAAAGCGATTGATCGCACTGCTCCCAGAGAGATACCTAAGGCGGAGGAATTGCAACAATGGTAGCAGATGGCAATTTATCCGAAAGAATATTAAAAGCCCGCAATCTACTGCCTATTGATATGGAGAGCAGTATCGATGATTTGCCGGACGAGGGTCTCTTTGCGAACATCGACAAGGTTTCGGAGCGAATACGGGAAGCCATTTTCCAAAACGAACCTATGGTCATTTTTGGGCACGACGATCCGGATGGTATCACAAGCACATACATATTGTACAACTATCTGAACAGTTGCGGATATCAGCGTCATAGCTACTATATCCCAAACCGCAATCTGGAACCTCACGGTATCCAGGCAGGCTTTATCGAGCATGTAAAGAAGAATGGTTACAAGCTCGTTATTACTGTGGATAATGGCATCTCCGCTTTTAAAGGAGTAGAAAAGCTGAATGATATTGGTTGTGATGTTATAATCACCGACCATCATCTTGTGCAATCAGATATGTTGCCCAATGCTTATGCCGTTATGAATCCGCAGTTACCATCCTGCGAGTATCCCTTCAAAGCCTTGGCTGGAGTAGGTGTGGTACTGATGCTGATTCGTTATCTGGCCAAAGTATGGGAACATCCTATCGATCCAGCCAGCTACTTTTGGACTGCAGTAGGCTCATTGGCGGATAAGGTACCCATGATCGGTATCAACCGAATCCTGGTAAGACATGTTTTAAAGCACTTCGAAGAAGTAAGCGACCATACAGTACAGTTTCTTTTGCGTAACTACAGCAGGGTAGACAACCCCACCGATGTCAATAATTTCCTTATCTATACATCCCGCCTTATTGCCAATGGCCGGGAAGAGGGAGGACAGCATACAGCGCTCCGCTTCATTTTGCAACTCTCCGATGCCAAGGCTCGTCTGTTTGAGGGTCTAGAAGAGCAAAAGAATATCTGGGAAGCGGAACTGAACCATGTCTTCAGCTTTCTGGAGACTCTAGCAGAAAACTTTGTGGGAAACTTCTTTGTATATTACGACGAAGAAGACGCCATTCCATATTCTTTGTTGGGCACAGCATCTACTTTTATTGTGAACCGGCTGGGTATCCCGACTATCATGCTGAAACATCACAACGGCAATACGGTATGCGAAGGGCGTTGCGGAGAAGGTTTTAACATGGTGGATGCCTTTACGCACTGTAAAGATCATCTCATCCAATTTGGCGGACATGCAAAAGCAGCCGGATTCTCCATGAATACAGATTCTTATGACGGTTTCCTTGAGTGTTTTACTGATTACTTGAGTGCTAACCTTATATCTTCAAACGAAGTAGATGAGATTCATTACGATGTTGAATGCTCACTTGCGGAGATGAATCAAGAGCAATGGCAGAAGCTAGAAATCATGCTTCCATGGGGTCAAAAGAATCCGGAACCTACTTTGCTCATCAGGGGACTGAAAGTGAGCGAAATGGCCGGTTCTTGGAATCTGGATTGCGGGGGGCTGCATCTCATGAAGGATAAGGAGTACGATTGTCTCGTTTTGTGGCGCTCAGCCAACCAGCTACGCATTCTAAAAATACTTGATTAGTGCATCATGGGAAGACTTAGCGAGACTCTTAGAAAGTCAATTCATCTTAGTTCGTTGGTGATTCCTCTCGGTTATCGCTATACTCTGGAATACAACAGGCGTATTGCCTTTGCGATGCTACTGGCTGCTTTGGTTGTCAGCTTAGTAATAGAGTTTAACCGCTTTTGGCAACGCAGCTTTCGTAAAACCTTTCATCGTCTCTTTGGTATGATCTTGAGGAGACACGAACTCAAGGATTTTACCGGAGCCACTTATTTATTGGTTTCCAGCTTGCTCTGCGTCGCGTTCTTTGATGAGAGAATTGCAGCGGCTTCCATTGCATTTCTAAGCATAGGTGATACTTTTGCCGCATTGATAGGTATGAATTTTGGTAAACGGAAGTTCCTGCGAAATAACAAAAGCCTGGAAGGAAGCCTGGCTTGCTTTGTCACCTGTGCTGTTTTTGGATTATGGTGGCTGGCAAATCCCTGGCTGGCCATTATTGGTGCATTAACAGCTACAGCGGCTGAACTGAGTAGTGTACCTCTGGATGACAATATCAAAATACCGTTGTCTTCCGCTTTAGTGATGACTGTTGTGAGTTTGTTCATATAGTGAGGACAATATGCTGATATCGTTTGTGATTCCTGTTTTGAATGAGTGTGAGTCCCTCAATCAGCTCTATGATGAAATCCTGGCCAATCTGGGTGATAACACTTATGAGATTATCTTTGTGGACGATGGTTCCACCGATGGCAGCTATAAAGTAATGTGTGATCTGGCAGCGCTAGACCAACAGGTAAAGGTGATAAAATTTCGCCGCAACTTTGGGAAAGCCGCTGCGCTCCAAAAAGGCTTTGAACATGCCGATGGCGAGATTGTCTTTACCATGGATGCCGATCTGCAAGACATTCCTGCGGAAATACCTGCCTTCATAGCAAAGTTGAACGAGGGTTTTGACCTTGTATCCGGGTGGAAGAAGAAGCGCCGTGATCCATGGTACAAAAGGTTACCTTCCAGACTGTTCAATTCTGTAACCGGATACACCTTCAAGCTGAAACTGAATGACTACAATTGCGGGTTCAAAGCATATCGGCGGGAGGTTGTGACGGAACTCTCACTATATGGGGAGATGCATCGCTATATACCAGCTCTGGCTCATTCCTTAGGGTTCAGAGTGGGGGAGATCCCCGTAGAGCATCGGGCGCGGCAGTATGGGAAGAGCAAATACGGGGTAGAACGTTACTTACGTGGCTTCTTTGATCTACTTACTGTGAGGATGATTACATATTACATTAAGAGTCCGCTATATCTATTTGGTAGAGTAGGGCTTATTTCCACTATAATAGGATCACTTATTACTCTATACCTTGCAGTTTTGAAGATATTCTGGGGTATGCCTCTTTCGAATCGCCCCCTCTTGTTATTGGGAGTTCTTATGATCTTGGGTGGGCTTCAGTTCATATCTCTGGGCTTGATTTCTGAGCTCATCATAAACCGAATCAGTCCCACTCAGCGTTTACCATTGTCCATTGAGACAATGCTCAATGTGGAGCAACACAGTAAAGATGCAAAACCTTGAGCTTTTTTTTCTGAAACGATATATTAAATCTCCGAAGCGAAACCTGTTTCGCTTTAGTTTTGTGTTTATGGTTTTAGGTATTGTACTTTCTGTAGGCATTCTTTCTGCAGGATTGCACTTATTCCAAGGTTATGAAAGCACGCTCAAAAGACTCTTGTTGGATAGCTTTGCTCATATTAGTATCGCTTCGTCCGATTCGAATCTACTTAGTGTAGAACAGATCGATCAAATCCGTAAGATAACGGAGCAGATAGATGAAGTTCAATCCAGTGTGGCGACTCTACAGTTTTCTTTGATGGCGCAAAACCAAGACAAGATTCGAGCTGCGAACCTGCGCGCTTATGATGCTCATGATGATGCTCCATACAGCCAGTATATCAGCAAAGGAAAGACACAGATTAATAGGGGAGAGGTGATCGTAGGGCACTATCTTCTGGAGGAGCTGGGTTTGAGCATAGGCGATACGCTTAGCTTGAATTATCCCCGCCTGGATCGGATCAGTCCTCTGGGCATCCCCAGTGCCCATTACAATTATGTTATCGCTGCTGTATACCGCTCTGGTTATTATGAGAACGATCGCAGTATAGTAATATCCAGCGAAGAAGATGCCCGTGACTTGATGATGCTTCCTTCAGGGTATTCCAAGGTGGAATTGCGTTTAAAAGATGCTGATCAAGCTTCCGAATTGGCACAATATCTGATCAATCACTTGGGAGTGGATTATATCGCCATTCCGTGGAATCTCTACGCAGAAAGCCTCTTGCGATTGGTTGCTATGGAAAAATGGCTCATATTCATCGTCTTTAGTTTTCTGGTATTGATCGCAGGTATCAACGTGATCTCCACAGTAAGCACCATTATCATAGATAAAAAAGCGGAAATAGCGGTATTGCAGACCTTGGGAGCAGGGATCGGTTCCATTCGCAGATTGTTTTCGTTCCGAGTAGGCTTAGTGGCTGTTCTTTCCGTGATTGTCGGGCAGATGTTTGGTGTTTTCTTGTCCTGGTGTGTGGAGAAGCAGAGCTTTTATCGATTGAAGGGTGATGTTTATTTCATTGACACTCTGGGAGCTCAGATCACTTTTGTGAATCTATTGGTAATCTTTGTGGTCGCCACTATCCTGATTTTTATATGTATCCTTATTCCCTTGAAGCAGATAGAGCGGTTACAGATCATCGATATTATCCGCAACAAAAATTAGCGAGGAAGCATGATATTAAGTGCAAAACACTTGAGTAAGTCCTATATTGACAGCGACCAGATCATAGAAGTTCTGAAGGATGCATCTCTAGATGTATCAGCCGGAGAACTGGTCTGTATCACCGGAAAATCCGGATGTGGAAAAAGCACAATGCTGCACATCATGGGCTTGCTGGATGAGCCTGATGGGGGTGAACTCAGGATTTGTTCCCAACCTATTCGCTCAAACGATCCCCAGGCTCCGATAGTGCGAAACAGAGACTTAGGTTTTGTATTCCAATTTCACTATCTGATTGATGACCTTAGTGCCACCGAGAATGTAGCTCTGCCTTTGCTGATTGCAGGTCGCAGTGAATCTGAAGCAAGAGCTAGAGCCAAGGAATTGTTGGTATTGCTGGGTTTGCAGGATCGCTTGAATCGATATCCCAATCAGCTCTCCGGAGGTGAGCAACAAAGAGTGAGCCTGGCCAGGGCATTGGCAAACAATCCCAAACTGGTGCTGGCAGATGAACCCACCGGAAACCTTGATCCCACTCATAGTAATGAAGTATGGGAGATGATTCGGAAGCTTAATAAAGAACTCAATCAAGCATTTGTGGTGGTAACCCATGATGTAGAAGCGGCGTCGAAAGCAAGCCGCAGTTACGAACTTATCGATGGCAGGTTGATACAGCTCGAGGCATAACATGCATCGTCCCCGCAAGTTTCTCATTTTGATTATTGTCCTCTTGGTGATCAATGTGCTTTTCTTCAGCATTTGGTATCCTTTGGGAGGTAGAGACTTTGTGCGGAATTATATCGCTTCAATGATTGGTAAGGCTGCTAATGCCTCTATAAAAATTGGTAACCTTCATATCAGCGATAAACAGATTCTGGTGCAGGATTTCAACATTGCCACGCAGGACAGTCTGATTGATCTCAAGATAGATAGTGTAAGACTGCGCTACAATCTGTACAAATTTATTCTGTCCGGTTTCAAACTGAATAATGTAGTATCATCAGTAGAGATTGTCAAGCCGGTTGGGCGTTTATACTATCATCCAATCTCCAAAGCGGAAAAGAAAAAAGCCAAGAAAGAGAGATTCAAGATTCCTGATTTAGTGCCCTATTTCAAACTCATTACTTTGGAAGATGGTGCTCTGGAAGCAGATTTGGCCTTTGACCTGAAAATCCTTCATACAGGAAAGCTAAGCATTGAAGAGAACCTGACTCATCTGGATCTACGCATAGAAAACACGAGTTATACAGACGTACTCCTGAGCGCAAACACTTCCTTGGGAGGTAGTATTCACCTGAAGGGGAGCCTTGATAATGGTCGTATTGCTTTGGCAGAAGCGGAAATCGCAGACTTCAAGCCACTCTATGTATCGCATCCGGATATCAGAGATTTTAGAAGTGATATCAACATCAATGCAAACTACAGTGAACCAGCGGATTCTGGTGCAGTGCAGTTTGGTGGAAAGGCGATCATATGGAATACTGCAGCTGAGGTGATAGACAAATTTGCCGTGCAGATCCCATTGATTAATCTAGAGACAGACGGTCATGATGCCGCTTTATCAATATCCCGATCAAGCATAGGGCGTAGTAGCCTAGTTGCCGATCTTTTGGTTCAAGATTATCTGGGAGATATGACTTTCGATGGTTCAAGAGCTTCGATAAGCTTGGATGCGTCTGATATTTTACCTCAGATGAATGGATTGATAGAAGCGGATCTATGCGCATCCGGCAGTATCAAAGATCCTAGCGCAGAAATAAGTGCGCGTAGCCATCGTTTTGCTTATCAAGAATGGGTTTTTGAAGACCTGTCTCTTGTGGCGGATTACCAGGATGATCGCGCCAGCTTGAGTACTTTGGATGCCAGGTGGAAGAATCAAGCCCTATCCATCAGTGGAAGCTTTGTTCCCCAGACACTTTCCTTTGAT
The DNA here is from genome assembly GCA_028706475.1 of Candidatus Cloacimonadota bacterium. Classification (NCBI taxonomy): domain Bacteria; kingdom Pseudomonadati; phylum Candidatus Cloacimonadota; species Candidatus Cloacimonadota bacterium. Next base: position 45,111 of record JAQWBI010000007.1, on the reverse strand, counting down.
GCTGAATTGGCTACCAATGCTCTGAAAGACATACCTGGGGATATTGTTGCAAACGGCAGGTTGAACCTTAGTGGTGTCATCTTGAAGCCTTACCCCCTACTCTCAGCTAATTTGAAAGATGTGAATGTAGTATGGCGCCATCTCAATCTGCGCAATCTGAACGCAGAAGCCAGCATGGTGCCTTCTGAGGGCTCTCTTCTGGTCTCAGCAGATATTCAATCCGAAGAGGGATACAGTATACGGGCGGTGGGAGATGTCTTATCTCAACACATAGCCTTGGATGCAGTGTTTGACAGTTTGGAAGCAGCGAGTGTCTATGATCTGGATGTGCTTGGCATATTAGCTCCACAGGTCAGCGGGCAACTGAAGGCAGTGATGACTGGTAGAGATATATGGTATCATGCGAATCTAGCTTCAGCGCTAAAGGGCGAGTATGACTACATTGCAGATATTGATCTCCTGGGCAATGTCAATGTGGCAGAACCAGCTGTAATGGCTTCGCTAAAGACCTCCAACGGATACTTTAACGGTTTGCCTGCGGATATCAGTGTAAATATGGACTATCGTGATATGAAGCTAAAGCTATGGTCGCTGAAGCTGGAAGACATGCTCAATCTTTCGGCAATGGTGGACTTGAAAGATCTTTGGCTCTCCGATGTGGATCTCAGCATACGCAATATCGATTCAGCAAAGATCATCTCATACTATCCCGATATCAGTCATCTGATTCCAGAGTTTAATAAGCTAAACCTCTTTGCTACATACAATAAGGACAGTCAAAAGAGTATTGACGCATGGGTCAATCTTACTGATGTAGATCTTATCAGCGTGATACCCCTTAGCGTAGATATGCATCTGAAAGGAAGCCCTGACTTGCTTAGCCTTAGTGGAGACATCTCTCATAAAAAAAAGACATTGATAGATCTTGCCGGAACAGCATCTCTACACCCTAAGCTTAATGTTGCGCTGGGTGCAAACATAGATGATTTGAAGCTACAGGAGGTTTTGACCCAAAGCCCGGGTTTGGCATCCGTCAGCGGAACGGTTGATTTTAGCATGCAAGATATCCTCTCTGAGGATTCCGTAATGGAGATTGCTGCGGATCTCGTTGGCCGGGATATGAAATTCGGAGATATTGAAGTAGATTATGCAGCGGTGAAAGCCGCTCAAGAAAGCAATGCGCTTGTGATAGATTCACTCTATGTGTTTGCCCATGATCTTTTAACTGCCTCCGCGTCTGGCTCACTGGATTACAACATCCTACAGAATGAATTCTATGAGGGAGATCGGCTATTGAATATACAGGTGGATGGCGAATTGTTCCCATGGTTAAAGAAGTTAACAGATTATATTCTGGTTTCTTCGGGAGATTCCAGCCTCGAGCTGAGTATAGGCACGTCGGAGGATCAATTTATGTTTCATTCCGGACACATTAATCTCAGCAATGGCCTCGTCCATCTCAAAGACCAAGTAGAACCAATGCGAGACATTCAAATACAGGGAGTATTCGAACAAAATCGCCTTATGATTCAGCGGGGTACTTTCCAAATGGGCAACGGGAAGTTCTATATGAACAACCTTTTTGAAAGCGAACCAAGTGATCATTTCATGGTCAGTTTTCTGGATCTTGGTTACTTCAGAGTCCTTATTGAAGAACCAGGAATACAGGCTACCATACCTGTCGTGTCTCCGCCAAAGACTCTTAGCAATGTAGCGATAAGCGGTCAAGATGGCAGATATGCAGTGATTCGTGGCCCTTTTGACGATATGAAGATTGAAGCTTTGGTAACCGCCTCCAATCTCGATATCCTATATCCTCCGGGAGCGGATAACCTGCTGAATCTCATCATGTCTGTCCGAAGCACCGGAAAGAAACCTGATACCGAACCAACTCCTTTGCCATTCAAGCTTGATGTGCGCATAAATATCGGTGAAAATGTACGGTATGTAACCTATCCTACAAATCTCTACCTGAGCCCAGGGGGATTTTTGCATCTGATTTATAATGGCAATCGCTTTATTGTGGAAGAGGCAAACATCAATTCTGAACGTGGTTCGATCGATTTCTTCGGTACAGTATTCCAAGTGGAAAACATCGCTATCACAATGATAGATCAACAGAACATCCTCAGTGTAAACGGTCTCTTCAACAAGCGCACTCCGGATGGAAGCATTATTACTCTGTCCGTAGCATCCAGTCCGGAATACGACAAGGGATTCTTCGATCGCTTACAGATCAGCCTGTCCAGCGATAATCCTCAGGATCAAAACATTACACAGGTTCTTTCCCGAATGCGCTACAATCAAGGTATGGAAGAGCTTCCGGAGGATCAAAAACAAAACCTGCTCCAAGATGAAGCTTTGGGTTTGATCGGCGGGAACTTGAATTCCACGGTGCTCACACCTTTCTTTTACCCCGTGGAAAACTGGTTTCGCCGTACCTTGAAGCTGGATGGATTCTCCATAAACGCAGGTTTCATTCAAAATATCTTCAGCGAATACTCCGCTAATCCCTCCCAATTGGCAGATATGACAGACCTTAGCAATCTTTCCTCCGATATCACCCGATTCTCTTCGTCCATTCTGCTGAACAATCTTTCGGTTTCGATGAGTAAGTACTTGGGCTATCGTGTATTTGCGGATTATGAATTGCAATTGCAAGAAGCTACGGACATGCAGCAAAAAACACGCATTCTGGTGTCTCATGATACCAGCCTGCGTCTCGTTCTCCCGCGTCAGTTCAGGCTGGGCTATACTCTAAACTACTCTCCCAAAGACACCGGACTTACTCATGAGATCCTCCTGCAAAAATCATGGCGCTTTTGGGGGCTATAAAAAAACCAAGCAATGCTCGGTCTCTTTTGTATATCGTACATTTGACTAAAAATTGACCTTAACACCTACTGCCGCAGAGCGCTTGGTGTCTTTCCACCAGTTAATCCCACCTTCTTTATCCTTGTATTTTTCAGAGTATTTTGCGATCACAAACCATCTGTGCTTGGAATCCAAACCTATAGTACAACTGGCAGACATATTAGCTCGAGGAACGGCTATTTTCCCCAGATTCAGGCTGCTTACGTTAGTTTTACTATAAGAGAATGCTACTTTTTCCAAGCGCTTGTACTTCGTATCCACATTCAAACTGAACCACATGGATTTTCCGTTTTTCAGTTCGTTTCCATACATATTTTGCCAGGCAAACATCGCTTTCAGCCGTTCCCCAATCACGCCTTGAATCTTTCCATAGAATCCATAGGAGGATTGTCTGTCTTGCAGAGCCTCTTCTTTCGTGATGATAATGGGAGTGCCGTCTGCCAAAGTATCCTGAATGGCACGCTCTGCCTCATAATGATAATCGAAATATGAAGGGGCAAATTTATCGCCATTTGTCCGATACTCCAGATTCACTTTCACAACTTTAAAATCGGCATATACTCCGGGCAATATGCTTCCGGTACCATTATCGATCATGTGCGCTACTTCCGTATAAATGCCATACTCTGCTTTCTCACTGCGCTTGATGGGTTGGGAATAATCGAAGGAGATGATGGTAGCAGCATCCTTTTTCCCTGTGCGAAGGTAGTCCAGACTGTCTGGTAGAGTGTGCTTCAGATTACTGTATTGATTCAGGTCGGAATACACGGAAAAACCTATCTTTGCCATGTCCAGAATCTTCAGGGTCGAATCCGCCAGAGGCTTGAAATGTGCGCGGAAGCATAGTAAATCGTTCTTTGTGATGTCCGAACTAAAGAGCTCCAATTCCGGCTCAAACAGCGTTGGTACTCTGCCTCCAATCAGAACACCCTGATGTCTCAAATCTGGATAGAATGTCATGTTTGAGTAGTTCAACATCACAAGTCCGTTACCCACCGAATACTTCGGGAATCCTCCGACGTGGAAGAATAACGGATCACCCAGTTCGGCATAACGGAAATAGTAGATTTTGTTCAACGCGTCGCCGATATGATCCCAGTCGCTTTCTTTGATATGGTAGTTCTTGTCGAACAGTATATCCAGATCCAGTCCCAAACCAAACTTTTTATACTTGAACTCCTGAATAAAGCGAAACTGCGTATAACGAATGGAGTCTTCTTCTACTTTACCATACATTGTGGAAGCACTGTAATTAGTGCTGGATTTAACTGCAAATGGCATATCCTGAGCGTATATGAACACCGGTAACAAGATAAGAAAACAAAAAAACAGTCTCTTTAGCATAGCTTCATCCTTTCATTCCGTTAATATTAACAAGTATATGCAAATTAATATTACTGTCAAGCTAAAATGCGTTTTTGTATATCAAGCCATAAATGCATTGCCCGATTTCCAAAGCGTATGAGTAGTGAGATATGTATGGAACGCAGATGACGCTGTTCGAACAGATGAGCGCTGATTCTATTGTCTAGAGAATGTCTGGGTCTTTATTTGGGTTCACGCAGATTTACGCAGATAAATGCGCCGTTCCGTTCGTATGGAAGGCTTCCGATCCTCCCAATACGTAGCATCGGAATGCTACGATACCTTTCGTAGGACAGGATTGCGCTTCAGAAACGTAATGAACTGCCAGATTCCTGCGACCACATTGAAAATACCATAAACAAAGAGCAGCTTAAAGATATCCAGAAATTTTAGATTGCCAATGGCAAACACAATAATGAGACCCAGGATTACAACCCTCTCAAGTAGGGGATACCAGCTTATCCCATCCCATTCCATGAAAGACCTGACCTGCCATTCTACGAACAATACCAGATAGATACCAAAGAAAAAATAACCAGCCTTGTCCTCAGTTAAACCCTTGCCAAATAGTGCTAGTAAGAACAGCATGATCAAAAGGAAAGCAAAGACAATCGCCGTGTTCCGCTGCCTGCTTCTTTTCCAATACAAGCGGGATTTTGCATCACCTCTGCGCTGGCTGACGTACTTCTTTTTGATCCAGTAGTTCAAGGGGATAAACAGGATCGGCAAAAGACACATCAACAGGGATACTTCGAATACAAGATAACACATTATAAATGCAAATCCCTTAAAAACCCAAGTAAGGCCGTCACCATAGTATAAGTCCCGGTTATGCTTTCTTTCAGTTTCTTTCAATGATGGATCTATCATAATTTCTCTTGGCAAGTTTGTGTTAACTTAGGAGCCTCTCTTTTCTATGAATATATTGTTACACTTGCAGAATTAGCTGACTCTTGATAAGGTGTTTATACCCCCAATCTGGAATCAGCGGAAAGAAAAAATAATTTGCACTTGACAGGAAACGGGATATAATAAGATTAGCACTCAAAAGAACAGACTGCTAAGATTAAAGAAAATGAAATTTAGTAAATATGGAGGAAAAACAAGATGGCAAAACAAATGCAGTATGCACACGAAGCCCGCACTTCCCTGAAACGCGGTGTGGACAAATTGGCAGATGCCGTTAAAGTTACCCTTGGACCCAAGGGCAGAAATGTGGTATTGGACAAAAAATTCGGTTCTCCGCTCATCACGAATGACGGCGTTACCATTGCTAAAGAAATTGAACTGGAAGATCCCTATGAAAACATGGGCGCTCAACTATGCAAAGAAGTAGCTGAGAAAACTCACGACAACGCCGGGGACGGTACAACTACAGCAACTTTATTGGCTCAAGCAATCATTGAAGAAGGCTTGAAGCATGTAACTGCTGGTGTGAATCCGATGTATCTGAAACGCGGATTGGAAAAAGCCACAAAAGTGATAGTGGATCAGATCCATGAGTATTCGAAGACCATCAAGAGCAATGCCGAAGTAGCTCAGATTGCAAGCATCAGTGCAAACAACGATCCTGAAATCGGCAGACTAATCGCAGAGGCGATGGAGAGCGTTGGTAATGAAGGCATCATCAATATCGAAGAAGCCAAATCCATAGATACAGGTCTGGAAAAAGTAGAAGGTATGCAATTTGACCGTGGCTACATTTCTCCTTATTTTGTCACCAATCCGGACAAGATGATTGCTGAGATGGAAGATCCCTTCATTCTGCTCTATGACAAGAAAATCACCGTAATGAAAGACTTGTTGCCCATTCTTCAGGAAGTAGCGCAGACCGGTAAACCCTTGCTCATCATCTCTGAAGACATTGAGGGTGAAGCCTTGGCAACCTTGGTCGTTAACAAGCTCAGGGGTGTATTGAATATAGTAGCTGTGAAGGCTCCTGGCTTTGGTGATCGTCGTAAAGCCATGATGGAAGACATTGCCATTCTTACCGGAGCTACCTTGATCTCTGAAGATATGGGCCGCAAATTGGACAGCGCAACCATGACCGATCTGGGCAGAGCCAAAAAGATACTTGTGGAAAAAGAAAACACTACTATCCGTGAAGGCGCTGGAGTACAGGAAGCTATAGACGGCAGAATAAAACAGATCAAAGCTCAGATTGATGAGACAAAATCAGACTATGATAAAGAAAAGCTTCAGGAACGTCTGGCAAAACTATCCAGTGGTGTTGCGGTTCTGCGCATAGGTGCAGCTACCGAGACCGAAATGAAAGAGAAAAAAGCTCGCGTTGACGACGCTCTACATGCTACCCGCGCCGCAGTAGAAGAAGGTATAGTCCCCGGCGGTGGAGTTACACTCATTCAAGCAGCAAAAGCTTTGAAGAACTTGAAAGGACTATCCTATGAAGAAAAAATGGCAGTGGAAATCCTTGCGAAAGCTGTGGAAAAACCAGTTTATCAAATCGCAGCCAACGCAGGAGAAGAAGGAGCCGTGGTAGTTGAAAAGATTAAAGGCTTCAAGGACATTCACATGGGTTTCAATGCCGCAACCAGCAAGTATGAAGACCTCTTTGAGGCTGGCATCATCGATCCCGCCAAAGTAGTACGCAGTGCCGTTCAAAACGCTTCTTCCATCGCAGGTCTGTTCCTCACCACCGAGTGCATAGTTACAGACATTCCCGAACCGGAAGCACCAGCTTCCATGCCGAATCCCGGAATGGGCGGAATGGGCGGAATGTATTAATTGACCCGACATAATTGCATAATAAAAGGCCTCCTCTTTTCTGAGGAGGCTTTCATTTATCTAGCAAAAGGGAAGATGTGGGGAGCATATCCAATATGAAGATTAATAAAAAATCAACATCATAGTATCATCATCCCAATTTATACGGTAGAAAAGCTGCAACTGAGCTATACCAATAACTTCCTGGCCAAAGGAATTCTTTCGCAGATCGGGATGTTGTTCTTGGCACTATTATTCGGGAGGCTGCACGACAAGTGCATCCCTTTAAATACATAGGAATTAGCTTTGCAATGTTAATGCTCTTTCCTATATTATTCGTGTTATCGTCTTTATGGGCAGGGGAATCGGTGATAGCAGTGTTGTGTTGTTCCAAATGAATAAATATAGGTTGACTAAAATAAGCAAGTATGAGAACCTGACTCTAGAGATATTGGAGCCTGTATGAAAAAGAGACTATTGATAGCAACCGGCGGAGGAGATTGCCCCGGATTGAATGCGGTGATAAGAGCTATTGTAAAGCGAGCATCACAGGAGCATAACTGGGAAGTTTTAGGTTCCATAGATGCGTTTGACGGTGTACTACGGGATCCCATGCATTTGGTGGAGCTTACTCCGGAAATTGTAGCCGGGATTCATGTAAGGGGCGGAACGATTATCGGTACTACCAATAAGGGCGGTCCCTTTGCCTGGCCTGTACAGGACGAAGATGGTAAATGGAGTACGGTCGATCGTAGTCAGGAATTTGTACAAAGACTGCGCTACCAAAACATTGATGCCATCATCAATATTGGCGGAGATGGGTCGCAAAGAATATCTCAAGGCTTGTTTGAACTTGGTTGCCCCATCATCGGGGTGCCTAAAACCATCGACAACGATCTCAGTGATACCGATTTCACTTTCGGATTTCAGACAGCGGTGGATGTAGCTACTGACGCTGTGGATAAACTGGTTACTACTGCCGCAAGTCATCATCGCGTTTTGATTTTGGAAGTGATGGGCAGATATGCGGGCTGGATTGCTCTTCATGCTTCAATTGCAGGTGGGGCAGAGGTATGCCTGATCCCTGAGATTCCTTATGATATAAACAAGGTAATGGAAGCCATCTTACAACGGTTTGACCACGGTCGCGGCTTTGCCAATATTGTGATAGCAGAAGGGGCAATACCCGTAGGAGGAGATTTGTCCTTTACGGAGAACAATACTCCGGGAGCTATGAAGATACGGCTGGGGGGAGCCGGTATGCGTCTTGGAGAGGAGTTGCGCAAAGCAGGATGTCCCATTGAGATCAGGGAAACCATATTGGGGCATTTGCAACGCGGAGGTACCCCAAACGCCTTCGACCGTATCCTGGCTTCTCAATTCGGCGTTGAGGCCTTCGAACTGGTATTGGAGAAGAAATGGGGTAATATGGTAGCCTATCGGCATCCCAATATCATCGCCGTACCTATCAAAGATGCCATCAAAGAGTACAACTTGGTAAATCCCAAGGGTAATCTGATAAAGACAGCTCGCGGTTTGGGAATCTCCTTGGGGGATTGAGCACTCTGTTTGCTTTCATACAAAGCGAGCTTATACTGTATTTAGAAAAACAAAAATATACATGGAGGCTATAATGCCAAAAGTCTTGATTGCCACAGAGAAACCCTTTGCCGCCGAAGCCGCAGCAAAGATCAAAGCGGAGCTGGAATCCGCAAAGTACGACTACAGCTTTTTGGAATCCTACACGGATGTCAAAGATTTTCACAACGCAGTTGCCGATGCAGAAGCACTGATTATTCGTAGTGATAAAGTGGATGAAGCGGTTTTCAACGCAGCGAAAAAGTTGAAAATTGTGGTAAGAGCCGGAGCCGGATACGATAATGTGGATTTAAAAGCCGCTACTGCCCACGATGTGGTGGTTATGAACACACCTGGTCAAAACTCAAATGCCGTAGCAGAGCTTGCGATCGGAATGATGATCTATATGGCTCGTGGCAAGTTTAATGGCAAGACCGGCACTGAAATTGCCGGCAAGAAGCTGGTTCTGTTTGGCTTTGGTTATATTGCTCGCCTGGTAGCCAAGATGGCTCGCGGAATCGGAATGATAGTATATGCTTATGACCCCTACATTGCCGATGAAGTGATGGTAAAAGAAAGCGTGAAACCGTTGAAGAAAGTGGAAGATATCTTTAAGACAGGAGATTATGTCTCTATACATATTCCAGCAAATTCAGAGACAAAGAAATCGATAAATTGGGAAATGCTTTCCTTGATGCCCGATGGAGCTACTTTGGTGAATACTGCACGCAAGGAAGTGATAGATGAAGAAGGACTATTACAGGCTTTTGCCCAGAAAAAAGGTTTCCGCTATGTAAGTGATGTTGCTCCGGATAACCTGGCAGCAATAAACGAGCAGTATGCAGACAGAATTTACTGCACCCCCAAGAAGATGGGAGCGCAAACAGCGGAAGCTAATACCAATGCCGGCATCGCTGCCGCCAAACAGATTGTAGCCTTCTTTGAAAAAGGCGATAAGACCTTCAAGGTAAACTAATATCACGTCCAACTTAGTGTGGTAATCTACGAATCGCCACAGCGACCGAATGGAGCTTTGAATCATACTTCTCTTTCCCTTTGTTCGATCCAGTGTTGAAGCTGATATCAAGGTGTTATCATCCTGTGTTCACTCGATGATAACCCGATAGTATCAGGTTCAAGTATCGATAACCCAAAGAGGAATGAAGCTTTTGAATCGTTTAGTAGATTATATGCTAAATTGGAGTTGGCAGCCCAGTAGCAAAACGACATTCGTACCTTGACGAGTCACGAGTATTATTGCAAAAATATCAAAGCCGGGTTACAAAAAGCCCGGTTTTTTTGTTTCAATTGATCCATAGCGGGAAAAATCCCCACACTACTATGTCTTTATGCTCTAGCTTTGAATTTCAGAGCAAATCATGCTTACTCTCAAGGTCTTGTAAAATAGCATCTAAGCGGTGTGCAATCCTTTGTGTTCAAGATTTTCCTTGTCTTTTTTTCATTGTTCTAAATATAGGACACAAAGGATAAAATAAAAAAAGGAATGTAAAAAATGAAGCTATCAAAACGTGCTTTGGAAATCCAAGCATCCCCAATCAGGAAGCTTATGCCTCATGCTGTTGATGCAAAGAAAAGAGGCGTAAAAGTGTATCACCTCAATATTGGCCAGCCCGATATTCCAACACCACCTCAGATGATAAAGGTATATCACGAGTTTTCGGAAAAAGTGCTGGCATACGGTCCCTCTCAGGGATTGGAAGTGTATCAGCAGGGCCTGGTGCACTATTATAAGCACTTGGGGATATCTTTGGACACCAAAGACATTATTGTAACCACAGCCGGAAGTGAAGCTGTAACCTTTGCCATGATGGTAGCAGCAAACGAAGGTGATGAAATCTTAGTTCCGGAACCGTTTTATACAAACTACAACGGTTTTGCAACCATGGCCTCGATAAAGTTGAAACCGATAACCACTTATGCTGAAAACGGCTTTGCATTGCCGGATGACGCAGCTTTTGAAAAGCTGATTACTCACAAAACCAGGGCTATCATGATATGCAATCCTGGTAATCCCACTGGAGCAGTTTACAGCAAAGAAGATCTGTTTCGCTTAGCAAATTTCTGCAAGAATCATAATCTCTTCCTGATCTCTGACGAAGTATATCGGGAATTTATTTATGACGGACTTACGCATACCAGTGTGTTGCAAGTTCCAGATTTTGAAGCGAATGCCATTATGGTGGATAGCGTTTCGAAACGCTATTCCGCATGTGGCGCACGGATAGGATGCATTGTATCCCGCAACCGCGAGCTCATGGGAGCCACACTCAAATTTGCTCAAGCAAGATTGTGTCCTCCCACTGTTGATCAACTGGCTGCAAACGCCTGTGTGTATTTGCCAGACGAGTATTTCCACGAGATGGTGGCAGAGTATCAGTCGCGGCGGGATTTGGTTTATGAAGAGCTGAGTAACATAGAAGGCATCATATGTAAAAAACCACAGGGAGCATTTTACATTGTTGCCAAATTGCCCATTACCAATGCCGAGGATTTTGTAGTCTGGATGCTGGATAATTATCAGATTAATGGCGAAACCGTGATGGCAGCGCCGGCAGAAGGCTTCTACGCAAGTCCCGGTTTGGGTAGAAATGAATTAAGGCTGGCATATATCCTGAATCGCGATGATCTTAGAAAAGCCATGCACATCTTCCGTGAAGGATTGAAAGAATACCGTAGAACACATCAATAATATGATTGATAACATCCTGGTTCGACATATTCTGGAAGGATTGATTCACAATCTGAATAATCCCTTGAACTTGATTCTGGCATACAGCCATCGTCTGCGCAAGGAATATCCGGATATTGAAGAAATCAGTAAGATTTATGAAGCTGGAGTCAGGATGGACGATATGTTGAAAGACTTGTACAACCAGTTGACAGAGAGATCTTTTGCCAAGAAACAGGAGATCTCTCTGCCCAAATGGTTGGATAAAGAAATGGGCTATCTACAACACTATCTCCCGGTGAAGCACAGCTTTAGATTGAATCAGGATAAGTCTTTGAAAGAGTGCAAAGCTCACACAAGTTCGATTGAATTATCCATGTGGTTCGAGACAGTCTTGCTGCGGCTTAGTTTATGGTTCGATAGCATTGAACTCCGAACAGGAGCCATGGAATATGAAGGTTGCTGTGCAATCTATTTAGCCTTCAATGATGATTTCAAGCTGGATGATGTTCAGTGGGACAAGCTTTTGCAACAGCCAGAATCGACTTTGTTTGAAGAAGATAGCTTTTGCATTAACTCGGTTTGGCTACCACAACAAAACAGGCTATTGGGAGTAATCAGATGAAAGAAAAAGCACGATTACTAATTGTGGACGATTCCAAAGAGAGTCTTGAACTAATCGACTCTCAACTGAACAATGAGTATCACACCACATTGGTGACAAACTTAACAGAAGCCAGAAAGAAACTGCAGAATCATCGTTATCACATAGCGATTGTGGATCTTGTATTACCTGGTGAGAATGGACTGGATCTGATCAGGGAATTGTCCTCCGAGCATCCCTATACTGCAGTGATAGCTATCAGCGGGCAAGCTTGCATTGAATCTGCAGTGATGGCAATGAAGTTGGGTGCTGCGGAGTATTTGGTGAAACCTCTGCGCAACCCTGATCTTATCAATATCATGGTGGAGAAAACGCTGCAATCTCAATGGTTGTTGGAAGAAAACCGCAGACTAAGCGCAATGCTGCGAAAAGAACTGGATACCGATCTGATCATCGGAAACTCGCCCCCGATCCAATCTATCATCCAAAAAGTGAAGAAAATCGCAGGATTGGATACATTGGCACTGATCACGGGAGAAACCGGAGTAGGGAAGAGCGTCTTTGCAGAATTGATTCATCGCAATAGCCCGCGCAGAGCGGAGAAATTTGTATCTGTGAATTGTGGAAGCCTCACCGAGACTTTGTTGGAAAGCTTACTCTTTGGGCACAAACGAGGCGCTTTCACGGACGCTAGTCGCGATAAGATCGGATATTTTCAGGAGGCTAATGGTGGTACTCTGTTTTTGGATGAAATCACAGAAACGTCCCCTGCTTTTCAGGTTAAGCTGCTGAAAGTTCTGGAGACGGGAGTTTATAGAGCGGTAGGCTCGGATGAAGACGCTCGCACGGATACCAGAATCATTGCCGCCAGCAATAAAGACATTGAGGAATTGGTCAAAGAGGGTAGCTTTCGGGAAGATCTGTATTATAGATTGAACGTAATAAACCTGCATATTCCTCCTCTGCGGGAACGCAAGGATGATATCAGAATACTCGCGAGTTCTTTCGTACAGGAGTTTTGTCAAAAGTATAATAAATCTGAATTGAAGATATCTCCCGGAGTGATGTCTTTACTACTCAACTACAAATGGAAGGGTAATATACGTGAATTGCGTAATGCTCTTGAACACGCTGTTATTTTGGCTGAAAATAAAGTGATCCAACCCGAGGATCTTCCGGAAAGCGTGAGCAACACATCCGAATATTCGGAAGTATTTGTGGAAATGGACAACACCAACTGGGCAATAGCAAGGGACGCTTTCAGCAAACACTATATCCAGAATCTACTCGTTAAAACCGGGGGAAACATCCTGCGCGCTGCAGCGATAGCAGAGATCACCCGGGAAAACTTCTACAAAAAGTGCACAAAACTGGGCATAGACTGGCGAGAGTATCGCAAGCCCGGCAACAACGATAATGGTGGTGAGATATGAAAACAAAATGGAAGATTTCTCCATACCTCTACCTTTTACCAGCATTGGTAATTGTGGTGGCATTCCGTTTGATACCAATTGTGATGAGCTTTATTCTCTCGTTTTTCGATTGGTCACTTCAGGGAACCGGAAGATTCATAGGTTTGGAAAACTACAGCAAGATGATGCAGGATTCGGTGTTTTGGCAATCCATGGGTAATACCTTTTGGTTAGTGATTATCCTGGTTCCTTCGACCATCGTGCTTTCTCTGCTGTTTGCAGTGCTTTTAAACAAGATTAAGTACTTTAAAAGCCTGTTTCGGATTGTATATTTCATGCCCTTTGTAACCTCTTTGGTAGCGGTATCTATAGTATGGAAACTGATCTTCAACGAACAAACGGGATTGATGAATACCTTCCTGGGTTTTATCGGAATATCTCCACAAGCATGGTTGTCTGAATCGCGGGGTATTTTTCTGATTATGTTTGAAAACCTGGGCTTTGAGAAGCTGCCACAGTTCTTTCACGGCCCCTCTCAAGCGCTGTTTGCTATTATTATTATGACCATATGGAAGGGACTGGGCTACAACACCATCATCTACCTGGCTGGGCTACAGAACATCTCAAAGGTCTATTATGAAGCTGCCGAGATAGACGGTGCCAGTAAAACGCGTCAGTTCTGGAATGTAACTGTTCCTCTAATTTCACCTACTACTTTTTATGTTTTGATCATGACCACTATCACAACCTTCCAAACCTTCTCGCAGATATATCTGATGACCGATAAAGGCGGGCCGCTAAATACCACAAAGTTGATAGTATACTATATCTATGAACGCGGATTCGATGTATTAGAGATGGGCTATGCCAGTGCGGTATCCCTAGCTTTGTTTGTCCTGATTCTTGCGCTTACCATCTTCCAACGCAGAATGGAAAAGCACGTTAATTATTAAGGGGGGATGAAATGGACAGATTAAGAAGTATTCTCACCTACTCAATCCTGATTATTTTCGGATTGACCATGGTCGTACCCTTTTTATGGATGCTTTCCACATCTCTGATGACTCAAAGTGAATTCAACAAACAAGAGACCTTATTCATTCCCAAAGAGGAATATCATGTGTGGCAAAATAACGGACAGACTGAACGCATCCTTTTGGTTATGGATAAAGGTGAGAAAAGCATTATTCACATTTTGGATGAGGACTTGAACATCGTTGAGGAATACAAGGAAGTACCTACAGACGAGATTAAGCTGGTGCGCAAGAAACCCAGCTTCCATTTTGAGAACTACATCAAAGCCTTCAAGAAAGTACCGTTTGGATTGTATTTTTACAATACCATTTATGTGTCTTTACTTAGTTTGATTGGAGTGCTGTTTACTTCCTTGTTATCGGCCTATGCTTTTGCCCGGATGGAGTTTAAAGGAAGGGATTTCTTCTTCTATCTGTTCCTGTCCATGATGATGGTTCCTCAACCAATCTACATGATATCATCCTATGTCCTATTGGATAAACTGAACTGGTTGGATACCTATAATGCGCTTATCATACCCTGGATGGCAAACATCTTTACCATCTTCCTCTTTCGGCAGCATTTCAAGTCTCTACCCAAAGAACTGTTTGATGCCGCATCGATAGATGGCTGCTCCACCTTTGGCATGCTGTGGCGCATCGTAGTTCCGCTTTCCAAACCCGTAATTGCCACTGCATCAATTTTTTCATTAATCTCCAGCTGGAACAGTTTTATGTGGCCATTAGTAATGATCAACCGTCCGGAACTGAGAGTTCTACAAGTGGGATTAAGCTATTTCAACCAGGAAGCCTCCACGCAGACTACCCTGTTGATGGCTGCGTCCACATTCAGTATATTACCGATCGTAATCCTGTTCTTCTTTGCTCAGAAGCAGATTATTGCCAGCTATTCCCGTAGCGGAATGAAAGAATAAGAAGGAGTCCTAATGCCGAAAAGCGAAAGTATAAAAAAGAAACTAAATCAAGCTAAAAAGATGGAATATGTAAGACCGGAACCACAGCGTATTGTGGACACCACTCCCATGAAACCTCAGGCCCTGGTTTCCGTCCTGCACAATCGCATCCTCGCATGGCTGATCTTTGCTCTCACATTGGCTGTATATATCAGCACTCAAGCCCGCACCATGAGTTTTTGGGATAGCGGAGAATATGCCACGTGCATCAGTATATTAGGTGTGCCGCATCCCCCGGGAAATCCTTTTTATATAGTATTTGGTAGGGCTTTGGTTGCTCTTTTGGGAGGCATTGTATCTCACGCGGTGATAGCAGCTTTTATTTCCGCTTTGGCTTCTGCATTTGCAGTGATGCTTACCTATCTGTTTACAGTGAAGCTGGTAAGCATGATGAAGGTAAAAGCTTGGGAAGCGATGTTTGCTGGGACAGTTGCGGCTTTATACACTGCTTTTTCCTTCACTTTTTGGATGAATGCCATTGAAGCGGAAGTCTATTCCGGACTCGTGTTCTTTGTGAACCTGATCCTCTGGCTCACTCTCGTGTGGGTGGAAAAGAGTGAAGACTACAGCCATCAAAACATTCTTCTGCTTATTGTGTATCTGTTCTTTCTGGGCTTTTGCGTTCATCAAACAGCGCTACAAGTAGCTCCTGCGGTGCTCTTTATTGTAGTTTACCCTTTACTACAAAACGGTATCAAAAAAGAGAATTTCTGGCTCAAGGTATTAGGATACACCTTTGCTATCCTGGCTGGATATTTCATCTTCGGAGCCATCGGAAAGTCTCTGTCGGTTGATGATTTTGACAAATGGGGATTTGCAGTTGTCACCTTGTTTATTCTTGCTTACGAATTGCGTGATGTATTCGGAAAACGTTTCTGGTTGTGCTCCGCACTTCTGGTTTTAATAGGGGTATCCAGCCATATCTATCTGATGGTACGTGCCGCTGATCGCCCCTTTATCAACGAAGGGCGTCCCAGCAACCTACCGTATTTTATGGATTATGTCTTACGGAAACAATACGGTAACACCAGCTTTGTTCAGCGTAGAGCCAGCTTTTTCGAAGATCAAATGGGTTTCCACTTCCTCCGCTATTTCGGTATGCAATGGTTCCCTCAAGGGATACTGGCACCAATCGTGAATATGGGATCTTTCCTGGGCAAATCCATTGGTGCTGCCTTAATAGCCCTGCTAGGCTTTGCCGGAGCAATATTCCATCGTAGAGGCAATAGGCATAGCTTCAAATACTTCCTTAGCATCATTATCTTCACAACAGTAGTGATGGTTTTTGTGATGAATCTGTCCGATGCTGAGGTGCGCGACCGAGATTATTTCTTCGTTGTGGCATACAATATGTGGGCTATTTGGATCGGTATCGGAGCTTTAGCAGTCATAAATCTGTTTAAACAGCATTCCATTCGTTATATCCTTGCGGCTATCATGTTGCTTCTACCCATAGGAAACATGGTTTCACAATACCATGTTCACGATCGGTCTCATGAATACATAGCGCTGGATTATGGCTTGAATTTCCTGAATTCGCTGGAAGAAAATGCCATTATCTTTACAAATGGAGATAACGATACCTTTCCCTTGTGGTATGCACAGGCCGTAAAAGATCCTCATGCTAGGGAGTATATGTATCCCGCTGAAGATGTACAACCTTCCGAGCAAGCACTTGAAGCGATGAAAATTGCCATGGAATACAAGAACAAGTATCTAAAGGGGATTCGCAAGGATGTATCGGTGGCAAACCTGTCTTTGCTAAACACGGAATGGTATATACGTCAATTGAGAGATATGGAAGGCGTGTTGTTCAATATGTCGGATGAAGATATCGATAAAATGAATGTATCCAGACTTGAGCAAAACCTGTATGCTCCGGGCACCGAGGCTAGCGGATCCTTTACTGTGGAGCTGGAACCAACTCCCACATGGCGTCCAAATGAGCCATTTTACAGGATATCCGACCAGGCAGTAATGAAGATCATCAAAGACAATTTTGGTCATAGACCAATCTACTTCGCCGTAACCTGTGAGAGTTTTATCGGATTTGAAGATTACTGTCGAAATGAAGGCATGGTGGCACGCGTGGTCTCAATCAAAGGGGATGATCAGGAAAACATCCCTAGATTGCTGAAAAACATCGATACTGTTTACGAATATCGCTCCATCGGAGATGACAAGGTGTTCAAAGATGAAAATATGCGCCGCCTTGTATTGAACTATGGATCAGGATTTGTAAGAGCAGCTACGCACTTTGCAGAAATGGGAGATACCGAAAAAGCCCGTTCTTACATCGATCGCAGCAAGATATTCATAGACAACGAAATCAAGCTCACAGAATTCTACACCACCATATACACAAAAACACAGGACTGGGATGAACTGGAAGCCTTTGTGGACCGTGTGATATTCCCCCATAACGAAGGCTGGAAGATTTATGTGCACTTTGTATTGCAACACCTGTTGGATAACGCACCGGAACACAGTCTTCGCTTTATCAAAAAAGGGATGCTGCACTTTCCGAGTGAAGTTACCTTTGCCCAAGTAGCCTTGTATCTGGCCGATAACTCGGATTTGGATAACGAAGCAATTCAGGTGCTCCTTGAGGCTAAATCCCAAGTTCATTATGATGTCATGCCCTATATAGAAGCAATCAAAAACCCTGAAGGATTATAAAGTGTTGTCTGGCAATATATATACCGTCCCTATCTGCGGCAAAGCTGGAGAAGGAGCAAAAAAAAGCAGTCCAGGTGATTGCCAAGCTAGCTGTAAGCCACAATAACACCTTTGAGCTTTACAATGAAAAGAGCGTGATAATGGACAAAGTACCGGAAAGCACAGAAGAAGCTCGAAAACTGACACTGGATACTGAGAAGTACTACATAGGCGTGTATCGCGAGGAACATCGCCCAGCATATCATGAAGCTGTGAAAACCAAAGTGAAAGCGATGAATATACTGCAAAGAAGGGCTTTTCTAAAAGAACCGTAATGAGCAAACGCAATCTGATTCAGACTCTCTTTCTGGTGTTGACTTCGGCATTTCTCACAAGTGTGATTGTTCTGGGCAAAAACTCCATCCACAGTATCTGCCCATATGCGGTAATCTGCTTTGGTATGCTAAAGGGAAATCTACTTACACTTAGTCTTGGCTTAGCTTCTGTGGGAATATTCTTCGGAATACTGTTCATGATTCTGGCCATGTTTTGGGGCAGAGTGTTTTGTAGTTATGTGTGTCCTCTTGGTACTATTCAAGAACTGCTGTATAGAATTACCCATAAAAAGAGGCTCCGGCAGATACCCCTTTTTGCTGAACGTAAACTGAACAAAATCAAGTATTTTGTTCTGGGTATTAGTATCATTCTGGTGATCTGCGGATTTGCATGGTTATACATCAAATTATGTCCCTTTTACTCTCTATCGCTTCTGCCAAGATTGGTTTATCTAGGCTTGTTTACCATATTGGTCATTGTGATAGGAGGAGTATTTCTGGAACGATTTTGGTGTCGTTTTCTATGTCCCTATGCCGCATTATTGATTGTATCTCAAATCCTGGGCGGCTTGTTTGGCATCAAACGAAAGAAAATCCGCAGAAACATGGAATGTTGCACGGATTGTGGTATTTGTAACCTGAATTGCCCCATGAATCTGGATATACTTTGCGATGAATACGTGGAATCAATTGATTGCATTATGTGTGATCGCTGTGCCGAAAAATGCCCAAAACACGGTACTATCACGAAAGAGAGAGAACAATGAAGAGAGTCTTACAAATCATTATCGTAGCCTTGATGTTTCTGTTGGCAATCATTCAGATAACGGCTGCACAAGGTGTGTTTTCAAAAAGTGAAGAACAGATAGTATGTCCGGTGAATGCCATCTACATGGAAGATGGTAAAGCAGTGATTGACAGTGAGAAATGCATCGGTTGCAAGCGCTGCGTGGATGGATTTATTGCCATTCCGAATGATAAAGCTCAATATCCAGTTGAGCAAGTTACTGCACTTGCTACAGAGCCTGAAATAACGGAAGAAGTAAAGAAAGAAGCCCCTCAAACTAAACCTGGGGGAGAAGATATTGCAACTCCTACAACCAAGAATCAGGAATCAGACATTGCTCAGAATCCCCCTGATTCCACACAAGCAACTGAAATTGAGGAAAAAGCTTACAATGTTGTGGATGCCTCTACTTGCATATCCTGTGGATTATGTTTGAGAGTCTGCCCTGAACATGCTATCTCTTACAGAGATGGGAAAGCCTATATTGACCCCGAGAAATGCATCAATTGCGGTAAATGCACTGGAATAGACCCCAAGATTTTCAGAGGTTGCCCAGTGGATACTATTCATCCCTCATCCGGTTCGTAATACTGTAGTACATAGCTCATAAGTATTCAATCTATTTCCAATCTCGCGGAAGCGCCTTGCTTACCCTTGGGTACATCGCCTCATAGACCTCTCATAAGCATCCTGAGAGCTACTCAAGCTCCGCATAGGAGACCTTTGGGAGGATCGCATATGGCAGTAAATCAATGAGGGCTAGTGACTCGTCAAGGTACGAATGTCGTTTTATTGCTGGGCTGCCAACCTCCAATTTGATTCAACCGTTTTTATTAATTTCTGATGCATTGCTCTTGGTTTCGTCGTGATATGAAGTAGATATTATCGGGTTATCATCGAGTGACGACAGGATAATAACGGCTTTATATCTGCTTCAAATCTCCTTCAGTCTCAGGGGAAGGATAATGTACCGAATACGGAGATTAACACTCCAAGCTTGACACGACAGCAGTATCTTTCCCTTTTGCGATGGAAAGGAATACTGTCATTGATGTTCTTAGACAAAAAAAAGACCGATCTGTTTATAGACCGGCCGATTTATTGATATTGAGTATATCAGTGATGTTTGTGAGTTACTTCTTCAACTACCTGACCATTGCTGATCGAACGTTTGAAGTAGTAAGTATGAAGCAGCTTATGTGCTAGAGGAGAATTCGGAGCTCCAAGGAAGCGTTCATAGATTCTCTGTACTTCTGGATTATGATGCGACTTGCGTACTGGAAGCGATTTGTCTTCTTCATACAGAGCTAAACCGCGACGTGCACGGGAAGCGATGTCATTGCCGTAGGGCTGACCACCACCGCCAACGCACCCACCTGGGCAAGCCATGATTTCGATGAAGTGCCAGGGAGACTCGCCTTTGGTTTTCAAGCCTTCACGAACTCGATCCATCACCTTACGGGCATTACTGAGACCGTGGGCAACTGCAACTTTCAAGTCACCAAATCCGGGGATATTTACAGTAGCTTCTTTTACGCCTTCAAGGCCGCGAACGCCTTGTATTTCTACATTCTCCAGTTCTTTTCCGGTTACCAGAGTGTAAGCTGAGCGGATAGCCGCTTCCATCACACCACCGGTAGCACCGAAGATGGTTCCTGCTCCGGAGTAGAAGCTCATACCTTCGTCTGGTTCTTCATCAGGAATGTTTGCAAAGTCGATACCGGCTTCTTTGATCATCCGCAAGAACTCGCGAGTAGTAAGTACATAGTCAGTATCTTGGAATCCGCTGTCGTTCATTTCAGGACGACGGGCTTCAAATTTCTTTGCAGTGCAAGGCATGATCGCTACAGATACTATCTTGGCAGGATCTATTCCATGTTCCTGAGCATAGTATGTCTTGGAAAGCACACCAAACATACTCATCGGGGATTTTGCCGTGGAAACGCAATCTGCCAAATCGGGAAAATAGGTTTCCATGAACTTGATCCATCCAGGGGAACAGGAAGTGATTAGAGGACGCTTTTCTCCGGCTTTCAGCTTGGTCACCAATTCTGTACCTTCTTCCATGATGGTGAGGTCAGCGGTGAAGTTCGTATCCATTACGCTGTCAAATCCGATCTTACGAAGGGCTGCATACATCTTCTTAGCAGTTACGCTGCCCAGCGGCATTCCGAATTCTTCTCCCAAAGATACGCGAATTGATGGTGCTTCTTGCACGATCACATGCTTGTCAGGATCCAAGATAGCTTCCCATACATCATCGACTTCGCTTTTTTCACGCAGAGCACCTGTGGGGCAGTAAACTGTACATTGACCGCAGTTTACACAGGGGCTTTTAGCCATACCCAGTCCAAAAGCGGTAGTCACTTCGCTGCCGATACCACGCTCGCTATTGGTTAGGGCATACACTGTTTGCACTTCATTGCATACTGTGATGCAGCGTCCGCAAGCAATACACTTATTGGGGTCGCGAACAATGGAAGGAGAGCTGAAGTCTACGGCTTTCTTTTTTAGGATATTGGGCAGAGCATCAGGATCTACACCAAGGTTGTTTGCCAAGGTCTGTAATTCGCATTTATTATTTGCCGAACAAGTTGGGCACATAACTTCATGATTCGAGAGAATCATCTCCACCAATGTTTTGCGATATGAGCGCAGTTTCTTGCTGTTGGAGTGTATTTTCATACCTTCTGTAACCGGTGTGCAGCAAGCACGTTTGGGAACCGGGCTTCCCTCGATATCTACAACGCATACTCCGCAGTTTGCGGTAGGTGGTAGATCAGGATGGTAGCAGAGTCTGGGAATATATATCCCGTATTTGTCGGCTGCTTCGATGATGGTCGTGGTATCCGGAACTTCCAGGTGATGACCATCAATCCAAACGTTGACGTTTTTAGCCATAATTCTATTCCTCATGTATTATTTTTGTGTTATCGCGATGAATTCATCACGGAAGTTATCTATTGCGCTGCGAATAGCCATGATCGGAGATTGGCCCAAAGCGCAGAATGAAGTTTGCTGCATTGTTTCAGCGATTTTAAGCATCAGATCCACATCGTCCATAGTACCATCACCTTTCTTTATTTTAGTGATCAGGCGATAGAGCTGTTGAGTTCCGTTTTTACAGGGTGCGCATTTTCCACAGGATTCATGACGGAAAAAGCGTAGGATGCTCCACAGCATATCTGCTATGCTTTGATGTTCGTTCATCACCAATATAGCGCCACTGCCTAAAACAGCTGAATACTGATTCAGGCTGGCAAGATCCATCTTTACATCCAACAGACGTTCGGACAGGATCATACCTGCAGCTCCGCCAACCAGCGCGGCTTTGAACTTAAAGCCCTTCTTCATGCCGCCGGCATAGTCGTTGATTATGGTGCGAAGGGTAGTTCCCATATCCACTTCGCAAAGGCCGGGATAGGCTACATCACCAAGGATGGTGTAGACCTTTGTTCCAGGGCATTCGAGAGTGCCATATTTACTGAATTCGTTGGCACCATTAGCGATGATAAAAGGCACGTTTGCTAAGGTTTCCACGTTGTTCACTACTGTGGGAGCCTGCCATAAGCCTTTCACTCCTGGGAACGGGGGTTTCCAACGTGGGTGACCCCGGTTTCCTTCCAGAGACTCGATCAACGCTGTCTCCTCGCCGCATACGTATGCGCCAGCTCCAATCTTGATCTGAATATCAAGGTCAAAGCCGCTATCAAAGATGTTTTTACCTATGATGCCATAGTTTTTACAATCATCAATAGCCTTCTGTAAACGCTGAATGCAGAGTTTGTATTCACCGCGAATATAGATATATGCTTTTGTAGCGCCAACGGCACGAGCACAGATCATGATTCCTTCCAAGAGTTGATGTGGATCACCTTCCATTATCAAACGGTCTTTGAAGGTTCCAGGCTCGCCTTCGTCAGCATTCACAACCACATATTTTTGTTCAGTCTCTAGCGGTGCAGTAAAGCTCCATTTTACGCCGGTAGGGAAACCTGCGCCGCCGCGACCGCGCAATCCGGAATTCTTTACTTCATCTACGATTTGTTTGGGCTCCATTTTGGTCAAAGCTTTTTCCCAAGCTTCGTAACCACCAGTGCCAATGTAGTCATCTATCTTTTCGGGATCGATGATTCCGGAATTACGTAATACAATACGTTTATTGTAATTCAACTTGGGGCTGAACTTTCCGGCAGATTCCAATAAGAGATGTGCTACAGGACGACCTTTCAGAAAGTGTTCTTGCACCAATTCGGTGATGTGTTCTTCTTTTAGGTTCTCGTAGTTGATGTTATCCGGATACACTGTAACGCAGATTCCTTTACCAAAGAAGCCAAGGGGACCGGTTTCTAAAATGTTTATTTCGTCACTCAAGCCGGTTTTGCTCAGTTCAGCTCTCAGAGCTTTCACAAAGCTGTGTACACCGGCAGCTACGGATGTTTCATTTATGCCTACCAGCACATGAGAGCGAAAGTATTTCACTAGTTCCTCCCTCTCATTTTTTCGATAATATCTTCTACTTTCTCTTCTGAGAGATCGCCATACACATCTTCGTTGATCATCATAACTGGTGCGTTTCCGCAAACACCTAGACAGGCACATAGTTCCAAAGTGAACTTACCGTCTTTGGTAGTTTCACCTACTCCAACACCAAGGATGGTCTTCAGCTTGCGCAGAATGTTTTCGCTTCCTTTGATGTAGCAGGGTGGGGATTCGCAGAGGCGGATGATGTTTTTTCCGCGAGGATTGGTGGAGTACATAGAGTAGAATGTAAGTACTCCATAAATATGGTTCTCCGGCAGATTCAAGTATTCAGAGATAGCCTTTACCGCATCTGGGGATATATAATGTTGCGGATGGCTATCCTGAATGTCGTGCAGGATATATATCAGGTTGTCTTTGGTTGGGGCGTATTTAGCGCAGATTTCTTTATACATAATCTCCCCTTAATCGTCGTAATGGTGAGCGGCTTTCGCCATATTAGCTCTATGAGCCTCAATTTCGGGATGCATTCCCGGCACTTTGTCGATTGCCTTTACCGGGCACACATCAAAGCAATTACCGCATTTCACGCAATCCAATTGATGGATGGTGAATTTTTCTTCGCGATTACCGCTGATGCAGCTGGCAGGACATTTTCTGGAACACAAAGAGCAGCCGATGCATCTGTCCTTATCAATTTTGAAGTGCATGAGATCGCTACACACCTTGGTGCTACAGCTA
This sequence comes from Candidatus Cloacimonadota bacterium, assembly GCA_028706475.1. NCBI lineage: Bacteria > Pseudomonadati > Candidatus Cloacimonadota > Candidatus Cloacimonadota bacterium. The sequence continues at coordinate 20,875 of JAQWBI010000007.1, read as the reverse complement.
TGATCCCGAATATGGGCTTCATAGTCTTCCCTGAAATAACGGATGGTAGAAAGCACTGGATTGGGAGCTGTCTGTCCCAGTCCGCAAAGAGAAAGCTTGCTGATGGATTCACCCAGGCGCAGTAATTCTTCGATATCGCCTTCACGACCGTATCCGGAGGTGATGCGTTCCAGAATCTCCAGCATCTGTTTCAGGCCAATTCGGCAGGGTGAGCACTTTCCGCAAGATTCTTCCACGCAGAAATCCATAAAGAACTTAGCGACATTCACCATGCACTTTTCTTCGTTCATCACGATTACACCGCCGGAACCCATCATTGCTCCACGTGCTTTCAAATTTTCGTAGTCAACGGGAGTATCCAAATGGTCAACGGTAAGGCAACCACCGGAAGGTCCGCCCAATTGCACTGCTTTGAATTTATGGTCGCCGATCATTCCACCGCCAACATCAAATATCAGCTCACGCAGGGTAATTCCCATAGGTACTTCCACCAATCCGGTGTTATTAACATCTCCGGTAAGAGCAAATACCTTGGTTCCTTTGGATTTCTCGGTGCCCATAGATGAAAACCAACTGGCACCTCTACGTAGAATAGTGGGTACATTACCCAGGGTTTCTACGTTGTTCACTACGGTAGGTTTACCCCACAAACCCTGTAACGCCGGATAAGGTGGTTTGGGTGTGGGATTACCACGTTGGCCTTCGATGGAGTGGATCAGAGCCATTTCTTCTCCACACACAAATGCTCCGGCTCCGGTACGCACTTCAGCATCAAAATTGAAACCGGAATTAAACACATTTGTACCCATCAAGCCGATATCTTTGGCTTGCTGAATAGCCATCTTGATTCTCTTGATGGCAAGCGGGTATTCGGCGCGGATGTAGAAGAAACCATTGGTAGCACCCATAGCATAAGCGGCGATCATCATACCTTCAAGTACACGATGAGGATCACCTTCCAAGAGTGAACGATCCATAAAGGCACCGGGGTCACCCTCGTCTCCATTGCAAATGATGTATTTTTGATCCGATTTATTGTCGTGAACCATCTGCCATTTTATATGGGTGGGGAATCCGCCACCGCCGCGACCGCGCAGACCGGATTCTTTTATAACATTAATGACATCCTGAGGTTTCATCTCGGTCAGCATTTTTGCCATGGCTTCATATCCACCGGTTGCGATGTATTCATCAAGACTTTCGGGATTGATGTAACCACAGTTTTCCAAGGCCACTTTAATTTGTTTTTGGTAGAAGGGGATGTCTTTTTGGGCAGAAAAAGTCTTATCCTCATCCTGCAACATCAAGCGCGCTACCGGGCGGCCTTTTACGAAGTGTTCGGTTACGATCTCGGGGACGTCGTCCGGGCTTACTTTCTTGTAGAAAATTCCTTCCGGATAGACAACCATCACGGGGCCGTAATCGCAAGGCCCCATGCAACCGGTTTCAATTATATTCACTTCGTTTGAAAGATTATGCTCTGCCAACACAGTGTGAAAGCGTTCTTTGATCTTGAGTGCGCCGGCAGAAACACAACCAGAACCGCAGCAGATCAAAAGGTCAATACGTTTCAGAGACATTTATTTACTCCTCCTTTAGTTGCCGGTAGCGACAACATAGTCGGAGACGACTCTGCCATTAACGATATGTTCGACAACTACCTTTTTGACCTTGTCGGGATTCATGTTCCCATAGGTTACTTTTGGCTTGCCATCTTCGATGATATCCACTACCGGTTCCATTGAAGAAAGACCCTTTTCGCCAGTCTGAGTAACCATAACGTCGGTCAAATTTCTTGCTGCAATTTCTTCCAAGAAGGTCTTCATCACTTCACGAGCACCCATCGCGATTCCGGATGTTCCCATCCCTACCACGATCTTCATGCGTACGTTTCCGCCACGAAGCTTCATATCTTCCTGGGCTTTTTCACGGATTTTCTTAAGGTCTGCCAGTGTTTTCATCAGACATCCTCCATGTTTGTATTTTGTATTCCTTCATATAAAGATTGGTCTATGTATTCAATAACATCGGGATAGGTGAGAGGGATGTCTCCCAACTCCTCCCGAATAGCTTTGGTATCGAAATGGAAACAGAGCTCTTTAGCCTTGTCTTTGTAAAGAAAGTGGATAAAGAAATTTACATCTTGATGTCCTATGATGCCACCCAGAAGTGTATCCTTCAGATTTCCCAAAGGCATTCTGTCGATGTGATCCAAAGGGAAATCCACCGTAAGAACAGTGCCAAAGCCAGGCTCGCTGGCCATTTTGAATGAACCGCCAACGATTTCTGCATTCTGTTTGAACAATGGTATGCCCAATCCCACTTTTTTTACTCGTTCTTCTTTTGAAGTATAAAAGGGATTCTGAGCTTTTTCCAGAGTGTACGCATCCATCCCTGAGCCATCGTCTTCAACGATGATTCGCAGACGATTCTTCAACACATTGTTTATCACGCGCACCTTGATATTTCTTGCTCCTGCTCTTACAGAGTTTTCCAGAATATCTAATAGGTGCAAAGAGATGTCTTGCATTGAATTACTCGTAACGTTTTAGGATTTCTTTGATCTTGTCTTTGTTATCGTTACGCCCATAAGTATCCTCTCCGATCACAAAAACAGGAGCCAGAGAACAAGCTCCAACGCATCGGACTGCACTCATCGTAAATTTCCCGTCTTTTGTGGTTTCGCCCATGGAGATACCCAACTCTTCCGAAATCATCTGGATGAGTCGGGGTGCACCTTTCACGAAACATGCAGTTCCGGTGCATACATTCAATGTGTACTTGCCACGGGGTTTCATAGAGAAAAAGTTGTAGAAAGTAACCACGCCGTATATTTTGCTGGCGGGGATGTTCATTTTTTCTGCAACAAATTCTTGCACTTCAACCGGCAGGTATCCAAAGATTTCCTGGGCTATACGCAAAACTTCGATCAGCGGATTACGCAGATCCTTCTTTTCTTCGATCACCTCTGCCAGGCGATCATAGAGACGATTCTTGTCTTGAGCTATGGAAGCCATAACTCCTCCTTGTCTATCATTCAATTTTATGTGTAAAAGTCTATGAATCTACCGTCTTGCTTTCGGGCTGCCGCAAGCAACTCGCTTACGGTGGCTTGCTTGGCATTTACTTTACAAAGTCCGGGCTTTAAATCTGAAAGATAATGGGCATCACTAGCTCTTAAAAAGGCTTTTTGCACCATTTCGGGATGTTGTAACAGAAAGCTGTTCATATCCAATGTCGCAGTGATCCCCAAAAGTTCAAATTCAGGATATACAGGAAAAAACCCCAATTGGGATAGAACACTGTTTACTTCAGCATCTACATGAGCAGGTACAGGTAGACCGTTATGTGCTAAAACCTGTTCTGTAGCAGTGGCCAAATCCCAAGATGAGGAATTTATCAATGCAATAGATTCCACTCTTAAAATGTTCTCATTTTCGTCAATGATAACTTGATCTCCAAAGTATTCAGGATCGTTTTCGATGGGCAATAATGACTTATAGAGTTCTGAATCAAAAGCTAATGCCATTTCCCGATTATCAAAATAGGCTAACAGATGAATTTCTTCCAAAGTCTGAATTTCCACTCCCCAGCTAAACGAAATTCCAGCTTTATTTGCAACCGCCTCATAAGCAGGACAATTTGCCATGCTATTATGATCTGTGATGGCAAACCATTCTATTTGCAGTGCTTTCAGTCTGGCGGTCAGCGCTGAAGGCGACATCTCCAGGCCTCCACAGGGAGATAACACGCTATGTATATGCAGGTCAGCGCTAATCAGGCGCATGGGATGTTGTTATAGACCCAAGGTTTGATACAATATTCCGGCCAGGCTGAAGGTATCCAGAGTGCTGCTTATCAGGCAGATGCCTTCTTCCAAAGCCTTGTCGCATACGGCATCATCAGGCACATTCCCTTTGGCAAAGATAATCACGGGGATTCCGGTCATAGACGCCACAGCTACCACGTTCATGTGCTTCATGATAGTGATCCAAGCCTGGTCTGGCTTTGCTGAACCCATCACATCGCTAAGCATATCGCTCACATACGCACCGGATATCTCTATGTTTTCCGGATCCATAGCGGGAGTAAGGTTCTTGCCGTTGACCTTGACAATGTAGTCGCTTAATTTGCTCATAATAATATCCTTATTATTCTAATTATTCATCTTCATCTGCATCGCTACTCTTGCCGCGTTGAAGGACTACGCAATCATCGATCGATGCTTTGCCCAAAACAATGTCCTCTGCCAGAGCGTAACAAGTGGGGCTGCCACAGGCGCTGCAATTCAAGCCGGGAAGCATCGTGAGGAATTCGTTGATCTTCTTCATCTTTTGAATGGCTTTCTTGATGTCTTTATCCAACTCCATAATGGGTCGTGGAGCCAGTGGGGAAACTGAGAATTCTCCGGCAGCGTGCAAACGTTCCAGTTCTTCCACATGGATCTCGCTTCCTTCACCTTCTTTGCTCATCTTTTTGATGCGACTCATTGCCACAAAAGGATTCTCCACGTTCAGGCATCCACCTACACAACCGTTTGTGCAACTTCTCAGAACGATATAGTCATATTGATCCAGATAGTGATCTTCCACTTTGGATAGTATGTCCATTACATTTTCCACGCCATTTACAGAGAGAGTGCGAATGTCGTCTGTGTCCACCAGTTCTGCCTGCACTCCTGATAGCGCCCAAGCGAGTCCTTGGGGATAAGTATCGATGGTTTGTGGATTGTTCTGTACATCTTTGATGATCTCGCGCACTTTGCCATAGATCATTCCAGTAGAGAAAGCTCCATCCTGCAGGTGTTTGTATGCTCCTTCAGGTTGGTGTACTGCTGTAACGTGAGCCACGCAGGGTACGATCAGAAAGATACCAATCTCATTATCGTTCAAATGCTGTTCCTTGGAGATTCTGTCCCGCAAATAGCGGGTTAAAATGCTCATAGGGGCTTCTTCATGATACAGACTGGGCAAGAGCGAAGGATACTTCACTTGAATAAGGCGTACTACTGCGGGGCAATTGCTGCTGAGGATCGGCCTTTTATCCCGGTGTTCGCGAATGTACAGGCGAATCACAGAGATCATGAAATCCGTAACCATCGCCTCTTCTGCTACTTCGTTAAAACCAAGCTGTAAGATGGCTTGCTTGGCATTACCATAACTGATGTCCTCAGAAAACTGACCAAAGAAACTGGAAGAAATAATGGCGACAGTGTATTTAAAGTTGTTGATGATATCCAGGGGATCGCTGGAAGGAATGATAGCATGGAATTCGCAAGCAGTTACACAATTGCCGCAATCCACACAACGATAGGGATCTATATACGCCTTGCGATCACGCACTCTAATGGCTTCAGTGGGGCAGACTCTCACACAAGCCGTACAACCAGTACAGTTGTCTTCCAGGATCTGTATGGCATGAAAGTATTTGCTGTCTTTCTTATTCATAATGCTTAAGAAAAGAAAACTATGAACTCCACCAAGGTGGAAGAACCATGCTCAGAGACAATATGCATGGCATCGCTGTTTTTTTTGATGTTTGGTAAACCAAGGCCAGCTCCAAAACCAAGTTCACGAACCAGCTCATCGGCGGTAGAAAAACCGGGAATCATGGCTTGTTCGATGTCACTGATACCAGGCCCTTCATCCTCAAAGCGAATGTGGATAAAATCGTCGTGAACCGCACTGTGCATTATTCCTCCTTTGGAGTGAGCGGCTACGTTGATCTCTGCTTCATAGGAGGCAACCGCGATCCGGCGTAGGATATCGGAATTTACCCCCAATCGCTTCAGGAGGATCTTCAATTCGGAAGATCCCTTTCCTGCTGTATTAAAGTCCTTTTCCGGTACTGAAAACATCATATCTACCTCAGATTCGCCATTGTGGGTCAAATAGCTGTTTACCCGCTCTTCAAAACCTTCGGCTATATACCAATACTCTGCCATATCTGCTCAAATCTTACAGCTGCGTAAACCAGCATTGTATAGTAAGCCGCTACTGCGATAGAGAGTAAACTTGGTAGAAATGATGGGCAATCCCCGTTCAGCAGCCATATCGATCACATCCTGCAAAGGACGCTTTCCGCGTACAAAGACTATACCGGAAAGATCGATCATATCGCTAAGGCGGATTACCTGGTTGTTTGTAAGCCCAGTGAGGAGTAGGGTTGGCTCTTTAGTACACATGAGAATGTCGGAAATCATATCAGACGCAAAAGCGCAGGGCACTTCCCTGTCCAGATCAGCTTCCGGGAATAGCACTTCGCCTTCCAGCAAAGTGACGATATCTCTGAGAGTCATTCAATATCACCTTGTATTTTTACTAGAATTCACTATCAATAAATCCTGTATATCAGTCAAGCGAAAAGTGCGGTATTATATACAATTCGGATGGATAGCTAATATAAAAGCTTTCCCTGGCAAATTTCTGCATGGATATTGATGCTTGTGGTCTGTGTGTACAGTTTGTGGGATCGTTATGAGTAATCAGAGAGACCGTGAGCTATTTAGAGAAAATAAAAAGCCTTGCTTCTTTGGTAAGCAAGGCTTTAAGACATCCTATAGTCATTTGATACTATTTCATCAGGACAATCTTGTATTGAAGGTTAAGACCCTTTCCCGATACTCTTACGAAGAAAACGCCGCTTCCGCACATTTTTTACCATAGGTATCTTTCCCATCCCAAGTCAGATGGTTTCATCCTTCGTTGAGAATCGCTCCGTAAAACGTTATAGCCGCTGAGATTAGTTTCAGATTGGGTAGTCCATTTTGGATCAACTGCAAAAATGTCAAACGATTACGTGTTAAAATTTGTGCTAGATTCGAATCACTATCTGGAATCTGTGTATTTCTTCCACACATTTAGCATATGCAACTGTCCCCGTAAGTCTAAAGTCCTGTTCGACGGTGATAATCGGTTACTCTTGGACTTGTGTGCACTCTCATTATCAGGCATACTGCTATCAGGTTATAGCGATAGCGTAGAGCCAGATATTCGGGCATTTCCTCAATTATAAGATGCAGAGTACTATATGGCTGAATGTTCGTCAAAAAATGGCATAACCACTCACACAATACTCACGCAAGAACGACAGGAGACTATCAAGCTGGTTTGAACCATTGAAAGAATGTCTATGGAGTTATGATCGGAGAGAAACATATTGACAGTTGACATCGTTACGAATTAAGTAGCATACTCAAGTAATCACTGTTTATGGAGAAGGAATGAAACTGAATTACGATGACATTGTTATTTGTGAATATGAACCAAAGCATGCCGCGGGATTAGCGGAAATGTGGAACAATAGCAGTTCAGAATGGAATGGTATGGTGTTCAACTACAGCACAGAGCAGGTTATCTCAGAACAGGCAAACAGCTCAGCTGTGGCACAATATGTAGCCCTGTATAAAGATCAGGTATTGGGATATGTGGATATCTTGTGTGAAGCAAAGAAACAGACTCATATTTGTATGCTGAACGTTCTACCAGATTATCACGGTTGTGGAATTGGCAAGAAACTACTTCACGCCTGTGTATATAAAACACTAGAACTCAAGATTCCGGTGCTAAGCCTGTTTACATGGCCGGGAAACACTAAAGCTATACCATTATACAAAAAATGTGGTTTCTTCTGGCAAGAGATGCAAAATCCCAGCACTTATCTGTTGAACTATCTCCCTGGAATCATTAGTCATGAATTGTTGGCCCCATATTTTGACTATTTTAACTGGTATAAAGACCAGGTACGAGATCTGTCGATCATTACTGACGGAGAGAAGGAAAACGGTTTCACATATTACTCCTACCTTTGGCAGAAAGATGGAAAAAGCTTGAAAGTGGTCGTAGAAAAAGGATCAAGGGAGATTGTGGAGATCCATAGCCCGGATTTTCACATCAGTTGTAAAGCAAACAGAGCAAAAGTAGTTTTTGGTTTAAAATACTCTATAAAATTCCATTATGAGAGTTTTAGTCCCGATTACAACGATTTCTCATTGAAAAGTGAAGACAACGAACTCATCGATTATAAGCTGAAACTTAACGCTAAAGCCGAACCATCAAGAACAATAGATGCTGAATACACTCCGCTCTTTTTTGACGGAGCAACCAGCGAATGGGAAGTACTACCTGCAATTAAGACAAAACTATGCGTAGCAGGCAAGTCAGTAGTCTTGGGTATATCTCAGGAAATATTCCAACCTCTCGATATCAAACTACTGAGCTATGGACCGGTTCAAACTGATACGGATCAATATATGTACTTGAATGTGGAGAGTATGTTGGAAGTCCCAGCAAGTTTCAGATTGATCTTTCCCGATGATGATAAAGTACAAATCCAAACAAAGGTACTTGAGATAAGCCTGAACGCTCGAGAGAAACAAACCTATACTCTCCGATATCAAACAAGCGGCTCCGCAGTCTACAATCCTGAAATAGAGGTGAAAGTTAAAACTCAGGATTCCACAGAACAGCAATATTTCACACATGAAAGCACACCGATACTTACAAACCGGGGATGTGATGCAAAAGGCACAAAAAGCGATGCCTTTATCATAGCCGCTAACAGCTATGTGAAAATGCCGCTAAAAAATCAGAATAATTGGGCATATTTTTACTCCGACCAGAAACCCACTACTACAAGATACTCCCCCTGTGATTTTGGGCAGCCATATAGCGGCGAATTTGAAGAACAAGACCCTGAGAGGATTTGCTATAGCCAATCCGGAGACTCTGCAAGTATGGAAGTATTCTATGAGAGCAGAAAACACATCGGATTAAAGTTTTCCAAGGTTTTCACATTGTTTCCTTCCGGTGAATTGGATCTTGTTTTCAAGTTTCAGAATATACCTGATGATGCAATGGACTTGAATTTGCGGCAAAGAATATCTTTTTACATCAAGGAATGCAAGTTTATGCAGAATTCTGAAGTGATAAGTATGCTTACAGATTGCGATCAGTTAACTTTGGATGATTTCGATCCCAATTCAATATCCGAACCCTGGATTTTTGCTAAACAGAGCAGTGACAACACACACTGCCTTACTTGGCATAAAGGCTGGAATCTTTCCTTTGAATACAACTTCCTGCTATTGGATGTAGCTCTTGCAGATATCAAATCTACAATGGATATGAAGAGTCCTGCGATCAGAGTGTATCACAATCTCTTCCAATCTGCTGGGGCATTTAGGAATTTCGTAATGGGAAAGAGCTTTGATTCTCCTGCTCATTACAATAGCGTTGATGTGATAAGCAACAATCACAATCCGATATTTCCGGATGTAATTGCTCTCAAGCCAGTGCATCACCATAAATTGAGTTTGGAGCATACTCTGGAAATTCCCTCTCAAAACTATTCAGCTTCCGCAACGGAAGATACCATCCACAGCTTGCCCCTGGATAATGCGGGACTTAGTATTCTGGATGCAAAGCTGCGTTTCCCATATTTCGATCTGGATTGTAAACGCTTGATTCTAAATAGTGTTGGCACCATAGATACACATGAAGGCGCGTCTGAGATCACTATCAATAATGGCTCACTCAGCTTTAGTGCTGCAAAAGACAATAGATTCCCTCTTATATCAAGCTTGAAAATGGATGTTATTGAATGCCTAGAGTCCGCAGAACCAGACTTCGGCCCCAGAGCCGGTAGAAATCCCTTTGTGGGGGGATTGTTTATGATGCCAAGCTCCATGAATGAAGCCAAGCTGCTGCGTGAAAAGCACGTTCTGCAGAGAGCTGATTATTATGATCAGTATCAAAATCTGTGGCAGGGACTTAGCTGGGAAACCGCAATAGAAGAGATTGAGTTCCTCAAGGGAGCAAGATACAGGTCATTGTTCCTTACAATGCCAGGAATTCCTGTTCTGCTGAACAGTGTGGAAATCGTCTCCTGGCCCAAACGTACAGGATACGAATCCTTCTATCAATACATCTTTGTAAACAGCAAAAATGTGCTTCCTGACGCAGTATTCGGCTTCTTGGATGAACATGGGAATTGGCAAGAGTATCGTAAATCAGAATACGCCTGCTATCCGCAAGGAAACTACGCTGTGAGCAGAATTCGCAATGAGAAGATCAGCATGAATGTAATGTCCGATTTATACGGGCACTCAGCGTTTACTGTAAAAGCACAATATCTCATGGCGCGCAATATGGTATATAGTAGAGAGCTTTGCAAAGCCGGAGATATCCTTGATCCAATATTCATTGTTTTTTCGAACGCAAACTTGAATGATAAAATGGCACAGGATTTGTTACGGATCAAGCTCACTAAAGCCTAAGAACAGCACAGTCCCTTTAAGTTATCGAGGTCTGAAGTAGATATCATCCCGTTATCATCGAGTGAGCACTGCTTTATCACACGATTATATCTGCTTGATCTCTGGTTGGCAAACAGGGGATGCAAGGATCATCCGGATCGGATTAATAATGGATTTGCATTTCTGGACAAAATGCCTATCATATAAGTAGAATATCAAACAAACGAGGTAATACAATGGCTAAAATAAAACTAAAAGGCAATCCAATCAACACAATAGGGGAGATGCCCAAACCGGGAACGATCGCAAAGAATTTTGTGCTAACTGCCGGGGATCTGACGGACGTTAGTTTGGATCAATATAAGGGGAAGAAGATACTATTGAACATATATCCTTCCATCGATACTGGTGTGTGTGCTACAAGCGTCCGCAAATTCAACGCTGAAGCAGCAGCACTGGAAAATACGGTTGTATTGGGAATATCCAGAGATTTACCCTTTGCTTTGGGGAGATTCTGTGGAGCAGAAGGTATAGACAGGGTTTATACGCTATCTGAGATGCGAGACCGGAATTTTGGCAAGGACTATGGCCTGGAGATCATGGACGGTTCTATGGCAGGTTTATTAGCTCGTGCAGTAGTAGTAATCGATGATCAAGGCAAGGTAGTATATACCGAGCTGGTCGATGACATTGTACATGAGCCCAACTATCAGGCGGCTTTGGACGCGCTTAAAGGTTGATTGTCTCTCCTGGTTGCATTATCTTCACTATGATCCCGTGCACTTTGCAAAGCTCTGCAAAATGTGCGGGATCTTGCTTTATTAGCGGGAAAGTGTTGTAATGCATGGGAATGGCGAGGCGGGGTTTCAGCCAGGAACAGGCGATAGCTGCGTCCGCAGGATCCATGGTATAATTGCCGCCGATGGGTACAAGCAGATAGTCAATTTTGTGCATTTCAGCGATCAATCTGATGTCTCCAAACAAGCCTGTGTCTCCCATGTGGTATATTGATATCCCATCGATGGTCACGATTATTCCGGCGGCAAGTCCCCCATATCTGCCATCAGGAGTCATGCTGCCATGTTCCGCTTTTACGAATCTCACAGAGCCAAAATCGAATTGGAAAGCACCACCAATCTGCATGGCGTGTGTCTTACATCCGGCTGCTTTGTAGTAACCTGCCAGCTCAGATACAGCTACTACTAAAGCATTCTTATCTGCAATCTTCAAAGCATCACTGCAATGATCACCATGGGCATGTGACAGCAGTATATAGTTTGCTTTTATTTCATTTGACTTCACTGGAGATAGAGAATTCTGATCCAACCAAGGATCGATAATGATACTTATCCCTTCATCAGTAATAATCTGGAAGGAAGCATGGGCAAAGTATCTAAGCTTCAAGGGAACCTCCTTAGCGGGCATTGATGCCTGTTTCCAGTTTGATATAATGCCTATGTGCGTCAAAAGCTATTGGGGGTAGTTTGTCCAGTTGGAAGAATCTGGTGTCTTCCGCATCATCGCCGGCATGTAGCTCTCCACCGATTATTCTCATTCTGAAGCCCAAACTGAGAGTTCTGAGATAGATGGGACTATAACCATAATACCAATCGATGAAGTGATCTACTTCTCCCAGTAGCCCTGTTTCTTCTTCCATCTCTGAAATAGCGTTTTCTTGGGGACTCATATTGATCTCTATATAACCGCTGGGTAATGCCCACATTCCGGCTCTTGGTTCGTAGAGACGTTTTACCAGGAGGAGTTCGCTGTTATCATTCAAAGCGAATATTGCTACAGCAGGGATGGGATTCTTATACAGGATAAAGCCACAAGTAGGGCAGATGCCGCGAAGCTTGCCTTCCCGATCTTCCTTTAGCTCAAGTCGTCCGCCACATGACTGGCAGTAGTTCGCATTCTGATACAGGTCTTTAACTGATCTTACTTCTTTCATGAATTCCAAAATATTATTTCCATCTTCTTTGTCAAACCTTTATCGAAGATGCCTTGTACGTTTTCTGTAGATACTTGTGGCACTATCTTTTATAGAACACTTCATAATCAAAACCAAGATATAATCCATTAGTAATTGGTCATGGTCCCAAAGGAATAAAAGGCTCTATTGACATAGTGCTACCGCTAAGCATAAAAATACAGGCTTCCCTAAAGAGAAACCTGTATGTATATTAAGGCTGAATACTGGCTCAATAGAAGAAGATCTTCACCCCGATAGCTATGAGAATAATACTGTTTATCGTAAGCCAGATGTATATCCGTCGGGCTATCTTCTCATATGTTTCGCGGTTGAATTGGATCTTCTTTTCCAAGCGTACTAGCAGATGTTCTATGGTAGCCATCTTTTCGGAATTGTGGTCAGTTTTTCGGATGTTTCCATTGTGGTTCAAATCTCTTTTGAAGTGTCTGAAGATTTCTAACAATAGCGGTAAGTATGCGGGGAAAAAACGTCTGAAGCTAGTTGCCATAATATCTCCTTTAGAAATTGTAGCCTAAGTTTATGTAATGAGTGGGTGACAGTACAGAATGCATGGTAAAGGAGTAATCCAAAGATACTCCTTCCAACACAAAGGTAGCTCCAGCAGAATATGTAGCGGGATTTTGATGTACACCGGCGCGAATATACAGGGGATCGAAGATTCTGGCTTCCACACCGCCCATAAACTCTGTGGTTTCGGCAAAATCCTTCTTCACTTCTACAGTAGTCGTAACTCCATCGTAGGGGATGTAGGATATGCCCAAGGCTAGTTTGCTGGGAAGATCAATCTGATTCTCGAAGCCCATCTTGGATTTTGTGAGGTTAGTAACTGCAAAACCAAGCTTTGTACGGGTGTGTAAGAGTGCTGTAACGCCAAGATCAAGCCCAAAAGCATCATCAGTATCGTCATCGTCGTCAAAGCGCAAGTTATAGTAATTGAGGTTATATCCAACGTTGATGGTGGAATGAATATCCTTTTGCAGGGTGAAGGCATGACTGAGAGTATAGATCTGATCCCGATACAGGGTAAAATCCTCATAATCCACATCCATCATGCGAACACCGGCGCCCATAGTACCAAGACGCTTGGGAAGAGAGAGGCCTATTGCTATGGTTTTGTACTCAGAAAACTTTTCACCGTTAAGCTGAGAAAAACCAATCTTGGCTTCGTAATGGGTATCTGCCAGTCCGGCAGGATTGTAAAACATAGTATTTACATCGTCGGCAACTCCAGTGAAGGCTCCCCCAAAACCGCGGGCACGAGCGGAAGGTTGATAATCATCAAAAACTGCCAGAAGCATGGCACAGGGAATCAGGATCAGTGTTAATAGTAGTATCTTTTTCATGCTTATCTCCCTCATTTCAAACGTGTTTTAATCACGATAGGTTGTACCGTTGAGTATCTTTTGCTGGTTTCTCTGTTGCTGATCTCAGCATGGCAGTAATACAAGCCTGGTTCAAGCCGCTTCATGTTGCTGTCGCGTCCATCCCACATAATATTCTCGAATCCAGTGGGGCTGTTGAAGTTTTTGTTTACAGGAGTTGCGACTAAACGCCCTTGAGCGTCGTAAATGCGCACAATTGCTTTGGCCATAAAACCAAGTTTGGTTCCGTATTCGATCTTGATCTTCTCATTCATGGAGGGATTGAAGCTGTTTTTCCCAGTAACGGATCCGGAGATGGAAAGGTGAGCTTTGTTCTCAGTGATTTTTACGTTGATTATGCCCGAATTTAGACTGCTAAGTACGATATCATTATACATGAATTCGGTGATGGCAACTTCAAGGTTACCATAACTTTTTACTTTGAACTTCAACTTTAGAAGTACAGCGGGAGAAGTAGAGATCATCTGTTCAGCAGCTTGATACATGATTTTCAGCTCACCGATACCTAAATGAGATATGGTGGGTTGACTCAGTGTAAGTGTACTGTCGATGATCACATCTTCAAATTCAAGGGAATTGGCATCGTATTGCAAACTCATAGCATAGGATTGAACATTCCATTCCTGGCTAATATGAGTAGTCTCCACATTCAGAACATGGCTTTCACCGATAGCGGCATTAGCTACGGAGGATACAGTAATCTGAGAATTATCAATGTTGTCTTCTTTTACCATGTCTTGCGCACTGCGAGGATTTATTTTATATCCAGCACTGGTATGTTGATCCACAATTCCGGAAATCCTGTACCAGGTATCGCCGACGTTGATTGAAGTAGGGCGGTACATAACGTCGTCAATCATGGATTGAGCGCTGCCGCTGGAGACTCTCCATTGGCCGTAAGTATCGGGAGTTGAAACTACAGTGAGATCGTATATGCTAACCAATACGCCTTCCCACTGCTCAGAAATATTATTGTTGTAAGGTACTTCAGCAGTGCTGAGGTCTATTGCCTCGGGGATAGGATTACTGCTGGATATGATTTCCCAAGTATCGGGCAGGCTCATCTCTGTAAGGCCGGAGTACTCCATGATCTCTCCGGTAATATTTACAAAATCTCCTATGGCCAATGCTGCAGCGGCATTTCTTCCGTAGACGTAGAGACCACTCCATGGTCCGCCTTCAGGATCGCTGAGGTACAAACCGGTATTCGGGATTAATGCGCTTACTACAGCGCCTACAGTAACAGTTTGATCCTTGTAGGGTGAATTGCCGTTGGTATTCGTAGTATATTGAACATCATAACAGGTCAATACATCTGCCATGATTCCGACCGTAAAAGTCAGGATTAAAACACTAAGAACTATACCTTTCATTTATATCTCCTTGGTATGAATCTCTTCATGGATTTGTTCCGAACAATCATCAGCCTCTACAGCTTGAGCGTCCTTGATAAGAAGCATATCGATAATCAGCAGACATACAGCGATAAAGATCGCACTGTCTGCAATGTTGAAAATGGGGAATCTCTGCATTATGAAATCCGGAAAGTCCACGTCGATAAAATCTGTAACTCCACCTCGAAAAATTCTGTCGAAAAGATTTCCCAAGGCTCCGCCCATTACCAGCCCAAAAGCTATTACCTGTATGCGGTGAGTGCTTTGGTATAGCAGGTAGAGGATCAAGATAATGGCCAAAAGTGTAGTTACTATAAAGAATATCCGGTTGGTAACATCACTGGAAAAGCCAATGCTGAAGGCGGCACCGGTATTGTTCACATGAGTGAGCATAAAAGTATCCCCAAAGATATTGGAAAATATGGGAATACTATGATGTAAATCCAGGTTGATCCTTATTAATAGCTTTGTAAGCTGATCTGCCACAAGGATTATAAGCATGATCAGGTAGGCGGGAGAAGTCTTCAATTTTGTCATGCTGGTTCAGCGTCTTTGCTTCCTCTTTTTCTCTTCCATCTTTTCCTTGCAATCTATGCAGAGTGTAGCATAGGGGAGGATCTGCAAACGTGTATCAGGAATCAGTTCACCGCACATTTCGCAGACACCGAAGGTGCCGTCCTGGATGCGGCGCATGGCATCGTTCAATAAACGGATTTTTTCTCTCTCGCTTTCCATCATTTTTACAGTGTGTTCCATATAATTCGTATCTGAACCCTGGTCTGCCTGATGATAAGCATAGCTGGAAAGATCGCCACTACTCTCGCGAGCGCCAACGCTCTGTTCTTTGTTTATATTCTCGATGTACTGCACACTTTCATTGAGTTCATTACGGATAAGCTCTTCAAAGTATTGCAGTTTGTCGGTAGTAAGTGTTTTCCTGGCCATTAGATTCTCCTAATCTTTACTCTCATATATTTCAATATTTCATGGTAAAATAAGGGCACAAGTGTGTCAATGAAAATATCATAACGATGCAATAAAGCCAGATATGATCTGCTTTAGATTTTGGGAGGCAACAGCAGCGTTTTGACGGATCTCTTCTTGCGAATGAGCTTCACTGTGAAAGAGGTTGCTATAGTTTGTTACAATGGAGTAAGCGATTACACGCATGCCTGCATGACGCGCTGCGAGAACTTCGGGAACCGTGGACATTCCTACTAGATCTGCTCCCATACCAGCAAAGGCAGCGCATTCGGCTTTGGTTTCCAGGCTGGGTCCACACACTGCCACATATACTCCCTTATGGGTTTCAATATCATGTGAAGCAGCAATTTCGTCGCAGAGTCTTCGATAATCAGGATCGTAGAGATCGTTCATAGAGGGGAAGCGTTCACCCAGTTTATCATCATTCTTGCCGATCAAGGGATTGGTTCCCATGCAATTGATATGATCCGTTATTTGAACTATGGATCCAGGAGACAGAGACTTACGCAGACTTCCGGCAGCATTGGTGACCACAAGTGTCTTTAATCCCATAGCGGCAACTACTCTGGTGGGAAACACTACCTGAGGCATCGAATAACCTTCATAATAATGGAATCTCCCTTGTAGAAGCAGAATCGTTTTGCCTTCACTTCTTGCGAGGATCAGGTTGCCTTTGTGAGATGGGGCAGTACTCATCACAAATCCAGGGATCTCGTCATATGGAATTGTTTGGATTATCTCAAAAGTTTCGGCCATATCGCTGAGACCGGTGCCCAAAATGACAGCGAGAAGGGGTCGTTCAGTCAATTTATGCGTGAGCCACTCTGCGGTATCGCGATAGTTCATCTGCTTTCCCCAGCAGGTTTGTTCGGAACGATTTCTTCTTTGATCTGTTTAAATTCGCCGTCCATAAGCTGTTCGGTATCCTTGCTAAGCAAAGGATCCTTACTGATCCTATCCTGAAAGCTCTGAAGCTCGACTCTGAATTGCATGAGAAACTGGCGTTTTTGTTCCTTAATTGAGAGATACTGGTGCTCCAAAACGCTAAGATGTTGTTTGGCTTCATTGATGGCGCGTTTGGCTTTCAATTCTGCTTCATGAATGATGTTTTCAGCTTCTTTGCGGGCGTTTGCAATGATGTCTGCCTTAGTCTTTTCGGCAAACACCAAAGTACGGCTAATCAGCTCTTCTCTGCGCTTGAGGTCTTCCACCGCGGTATTAGCGGTAACTGCTTCCTGAGTTATCTCATACTGTTTTTGTTCGCGGCGAGCCAATTCCCGCTCTTGTTTTTTAAGCAACTCTTCCAGTTCATTAGCGATCTGATCCAAAAACGCACGTACTTCTTTTTTGTTGTATCCGAACATTTGTCCGGAAAACTCCTGATGTCTGATATCTAAAGGAAAAAGTGGCATTTAGATTCCTCCTGCTAAATAAAACTTGCCAGTATCCTTTGCAGGATGTTTAAGAGAAGATAAGCCACAATTGGCGAAAAATCAAGGCCCATGTTTGGCATCACTCTGCGAAGAGGTGCCAAAATGGGTTCCGTCATGGAAAACAAGAAGCGATAAATGGGATTATAGGGATTTTGAACCAGCCAACTGGCAATTACACGTGCGAAAATTACCATATTGTAGATGTCTATCATCCTAATAATCAAGAGCACAATGAGCACTTGCGGGCTGTAAATCATCAATCCAGAACCTCGTGGCAATTGCGGCAGCGGGCTTCATAAGCATCGGTGGAGCCCACTAGGATTTGTTCTTCCTTGTGAACGGTTCTTTGAGTCCGATTGGCGGGATTACCGCAATGCACGCAGATTGCAAGGTTCTTGGTAACGTATTCGGCTATGGCCAGCAACTGCGGCATACTGCCAAAGGGGCTACCCTTGTAATCCTGATCCAGGCCAGCTACGATTACCCGATATCCTTGATCTGCAAGGTCGTTGCAGATGCCTACAATGGACTCATCGAAGAATTGAGCTTCATCGATGGCAACTATCTGCGTGTCTTCCTGTAGATATGAATAGATCTCGGAGACTTCATTGATTGGGATGGATGGTGCCTTCATGTTTGAATGTGATACGATGCTTTCGCTATCGTAGCGATTATCGATGGATGGTTTGAATACAAGAACCTGTTGTTTGGCATATTCGGCTCTGCGGACACGGCGAATCAGCTCTTCGGTTTTTCCGCTAAACATACTCCCGCAGATTACTTCTATCCAGCCGGTTTTGTTGTTTATGATATTCACGATAACACTCCTGTGGGGGATATACCCCGATTATCCCATGCTCTGTACCGTGGGATTTTTGTCAAATGCTTTATGCGGAGAATAAAGCCCGTAGATTATCTTTCTACGGGCTTGATAGATATCTTCAATCCTCAGCTTATTGCCATTCCGGCTTGCAGAGCATTGATATTGGATTCCACGATAGATTCACCTTTACGGCTAAAGATGCTTTTTATGCTTTCCACAATTTCCGTCTCAGAAAAGCCCAGATGCTTAATAGCTGCACCCAATACTATGATATTCATCGCACGAGGGGCTTTAATGTCTTTGGCTATCTGATCAGCATCGAAAAGAACGTTGTTTTTTACTGTTTTAATGGCATTGTACACTACTTCGGGATCGGGATAATTGGGAATATTGATGAAGGGCTTTGAGTTTGTGATGATCCACCCGTCTTTCGAGAGGAAAGGCAGGTAGCGTAAACTCTCCATTGGTTCCACAGAGAGGATCATATCCGCATCGCCCATTGTGATCAGATCACTGTGAATAGTGCTGTCCGACAAACGTAAATGGCTTTGTACGTCGCCACCACGTTGACTCATTCCGTGAACCTCAGCTTGTTTCAACTGCCAACCTCTGTTTAGAGCTGCATTACCCAGGATGGTCGCGATGGTCAGGATACCCTGTCCACCAACTCCGGCAAGAATAATATCTTTCTTCATCTCAGGACTCCCTTTTGTTCTTTCTTTTCAGAGTTTGTACGCATTCACGACGAGGAATAATCACAGATACACCTTCGTAGGCAATCTCTTCTTTGTAGATGCGAATCATTTCTTCGTGATTCTTCACAAAGGGGAAGAAGGTGCGAATGTGTTCTTTTACCACTCCAAGCCCCAAGCATATCTCTTCCAATCTGCCAAAAGCGGTGTATTCCTGACCTCCGGTCATACCGGTAGTGCTATTGTCCAGGATCACAATCACGACGTTTGTCTTATCGTAAATACAATCCATCAATCCTGTCATTCCACTATGAGTAAATGTGCTGTCTCCGATCACGGCAATGGCGGGGAAAAGTCCGCTGTCTGCTGCTCCCTTTGCCATGGTGATGGAAGCTCCCATGTCCACACAGGAATTGATCGCATTGTAAGGAGGCATAAAGCCCAGAGTATAACAGCCGATATCGCCGAAAACATGGCCTCTGCCATACTCTTTGATGGCCTCATTCAAGGCCAGAAAACTGTCCGCATGAGGGCAACCAACGCAGAGGGCAGGCGGACGGCCAACTACGATCTCCGGTATATCTGAGCCATATTTTTCGGGCATACCTAAAGCTTTTGCCACTTTGTTCGGATTCAATTCGCCATCGCGGTCCAAGGTGCCGTCCAATCTGCCGTGAATTGGTTTTTGACCCTCGCAAGCCATCCCTTTGCAGAGCTCTTCCAACACTGGCATTCCTTCTTCGAAGAAATACAGGCTGTCACATTTATTGTAGAGTTCCTGAATCTTGGTAACCGGAGCTGGATATTGGCATATCTTATACACAGGGAACGGAATGGGAGAATCGCCAAAGACTTCTCGCAGATAGTTATAGGCAAGCCCCGTAGTAACAATACCCTTGCTGAAATCTTTTGCATCCAATTTGTAGTTGTTGAAGGGACTATTCAGAGCTTCAGTATCAAATTTCTCCTGTAAGGAGATCAGTTTCTTGTATTTCTTACGTGCAATAGCCGGTAACAGCATAAACTGAAAGATATCTTCAGGTTTGTTTACAGTGTTTTGAGCTTTGCGTTCTCTTCTTTGAATCCCGCTGCGTGAGTGTGAGAGACGAGTGGTGAGGCGGAGCAAAACGGGAATATGATACTTTTCGGACAGTTCAAATCCGTAGAAAGCCATATCATAACATTCTTGTTGGTTGGAAGGTTCCAATATGGGTATCATGGCGGAATGACCGTAATTGCGGGAGTCTTGCTCATTTTGCGATGAATGCATGGAGGGATCGTCCGCAACAGCAATAATGAGCCCGCCGTGTGCTCCGGTCATTGCTGAATTCATGAATGGGTCTGCGGCAACATTCAAACCGACATGCTTCATGGTTACCATTGCTCGTTTGCCGGCATAGCTCATGCCCAGAGCTGATTCATAGGCTGTTTTCTCATTCGAAGACCAAGTACGGTGAACTTTGTCTTCGAGGGCTTGTTTAGATTTTTGAGCGTATTCAATAATCTCGGTTGAGGGTGTGCCCGGATAACCATAGAAACCGGAGATTCCGGCATCCAAAGCACCCTGCGCAAGGGCTTCGTCGCCCAGTAGCATCATTTTTTCCACTAAAGGACTCCTTTTATCTTTATTTTTTCTGTTGTAGCTTTCAAATGATCCAGTAATTATTGTCCAACGCTAGTTGATTGATAATGTTACTGCTGAAACATCTACCAACTAGACCATAATTTCCTAGGACAACAATATGCTCGTATTCGTCAAGATTTTTCTCATCTTGGCATTCACATGGTTTCGATGAGACTGTTCAATACCTCCCACTTCATTATGCTACTTTCCTTGTGTTCTTAGAGAAAAGCAGGTCGAGATGGTTCCAAGCGAGCTTTTCTTGACAAATTTGGGAGATATTTAGACTGGCGATCAG